>JAEUIF010000849.1 GCA_016795185.1 Planctomycetia bacterium
GACACCGAAGATGAGGAGCGGCCTGTTCAGCTTCGATGCGCATCAAGAGCGACCATGATGACGATCATCGTTAAAAACAGCACCGGCCCAGCAATTGCCCCTGCGATGCCGCCCGTAACCATTCCCGAGTACGCTTCATCGGCGGCGTGAAGCCAGGCTTGCGCCAGCACACCCAGCATGGCACCGGCGATCATCCCGTTGATGGCCCAGAATGACCTTTCTTTGACCGGCAGGAACCACCCCAGCACGCCGCCAAGCAACCCGCCGAGCAGTGCCTTCAGAGAGGCCATGAGCATTACCCCCACCATGCCCCCCGAGAGCGCGCCGAGAGCAACGCCAAGAATGCCTCCGAACCAGTGGCCCTGGCGGACTCGGTTCATGACGCCGATCATTTCGCCGGTTCGGGTTCCCAGGTAACCACCCCCGACGCCGAGGAGAATGGCTCCCGTTCTTGCCCCGACAAAGGCACCCTCCAGCGAGGCGAGGGCGGCACCCAAGACCGTACCGTAGAATCCACCCATGAGGCCAGTCTTGAGGAAAGAAGTAAACAGTGGCCACGCATTGCTGGGTTCCATTTCTCGATCAGCATCGTAGACGACTTCACTGCCCGGTGCATGGACCAAGGCTGCTTCTTCCCTGCCCTCACTCGGCCAGTTCACGAACCAGTAGGCGTAGTCCTCGACCAGCCGCCGGTTCGGCCCCGAGGCAGCCTCGATCTGCACCAGCGGGATTTCAAGCTCGTCGTCGCCCTCCAGCGCCTCGCAAAGCAGCCCCTCTTCCTCGTCGCAGTCGTCAGGATCATGCAAGGACGTGACCGTCAGTCGGTGTTGCCGACTTTGGAATGGTCCCGTTTCTTCCTCGTATCTGGCCGGGAAGGGGAAGGTGAGCTTCTCGTTGAGATACTCGTGGTACTTGCGAAGATTCTCTTCGTTTACCTCGGGCAGCGGGTCATCGCTGGTCACACCCAGGATGGCCCGAATGCGGTCCTCCGGGTCGTTCATGCGCAAGGGCCGGGTGACGATCTGCGTCGGCTGCTCGATGGGCACGGCTTCGCCGGTGTCCGCCTCGATGTCGTTCTCGTCCAGCCACATGCTTTCGAGTTCCAGGCCGTCTCGCTCGCAACGATTGCGGTAAACCGGGTGCATGGCGTCCAGGGTGCGGCGGTCCCACTCGATCAGGTAGCTCGCCGAGCCAGGGCCTTCTTCCACTTCGATAATGATGCCGCACCAGCCGCCGATGGGGATGTCCAGAAAGTTGGGGTCTGACGTGCCTGCCGTCACCCGGACCAGGGTGCCGATGGGGAACTTGGCCGGCGTCGGTGGCCGCTTGGGTTTGGGCTTCGGCTTTTTGCGCTTCTTGGCCACAGCATCTTCTCCATCGTCCGCCTGCTCTCGTTGTAGCCACCGTTCCGAGGACAGACCATCACCCCGTAGAATGACAGCAGGAGGAAACTTTGGTCGAAAGGAGCCAGCCAATGGCCCGCAAGAAACCGCATCCTGAAAGAAAAGGGGCAAAGCGGCGCAGGCCCACGCTGCCTGAGTTGCCCGATCCCCGGCTGATGGAAGCTGCCCTCCGACAACTGGTCGCTGGCCTGGGCGGTGGTGCCGACGAAACCACGCCGCAGGGGAAGGCCCAGGCGCTCCTTCAGCGGGCCTACCAGACCGACAGCGAGAAGCAGCGGACGAAGTTGGCGCAGCAGGCCCTCGCCATCAGTCCCCATTGTGCTGATGCCTACGTCCTGCTGGCTGAACACGCCCCCAGCCGCAAGGAGGCCATCGAACTGTATGAGAAGGGAGTCCAGGTCGGCGAGCGGGCCATCGGCCCCGAAGTTTTCCAGCAGGCGGTCGGGCACTTCTGGGGCCTCCTGGAAACTAGGCCCTACATGCGTGCCCGGCTCGGCCTGGCACATTCGCTCTGGACTTCGGGCCGTCGAGACGAGGCCATCGCGCACTTGCAGGAAATACTCCGACTGAACCCTGGCGACAACCAGGGCATTCGTTACACCCTGGCCGGCTTCTTGCTCAGCCAGGACCGAGACGACGACCTGGCGAACCTCCTGAAACAATATCCCGATGAAGGCTCAGCCGCCTGGGCGTACACCAAGGCCCTGCTCGCCTTCCGCCAGCACGGCGATACGCCCGAAGCCAAGAAGTTGCTCAAGGAGGCGGTGAAGACGAACAAGCACGTCCCGGCGTACCTGCTGGGCGAGAAGTTCCCACCGCATGAGCAGCCCAGCCACTACAGCCCTGGCCAGGAGAGCGAGGCCCTCGAATACATCGGCAGTTTCCTGGCGGGATGGAAAGCCACGGCGGGGGCCATTGACTGGCTTCGGCAGAACGTCGCCAAGCCCAAGAAGAAGGCCGCAGCACCGCAACCGAAGGGACCGTTGACGCTCATCAAGAAGTGGCTGACGAAGCACCTGGCGCAAGAGTACGACGTGTGGCAGGCCGACTTCCGCCCGTTGCCGCACCGGGTCCGCAGCGGCCAGGAGTTGGTCCAGCCCTGGGCCATTGCCGTCACCAGTCGGAGCAACGATCTGGTGTTGGCGTTTGCCATGCCCGAGGAAGCGCCCACGGCCAACCACGTCTGGGACGTTCTCGTCAAAGCCATGCGGGAGCCGATGGTCGGGGAGCCGCACCGCCCCACCGAGTTGCAGGTCCGGGCCGATGAACGCTGGGAATCCTTGAAGCCGCACCTGGACGAGATCGGCGTTAATCTGGTCGTCACCGAGGAACTGGACCAGATCGACGCCGTGTTCACGGGGATGCTCGAACACATCGGCGTCAAGCCCGAGCCGGGATTGCTCGACATGCCGGGGATGACGCCCGAGAAAGTCGGCAGTTTCTACGAGGCAGCGGCCGAGTTCTACCAGCAATCGCCGTGGCGGAAGGTCGGTTACGAGTCGGCCATCAAGGTGGCGTGCGACAAGTTCCAGAGTGGCCCCTGGTACGGTGTCCTGATGGGACAGTCGGGGCTGACGATGGGTCTGGCACTTTATGACGACTTGAAACTTCTCAAGAAGTTGTGGTCGAGAAATCTGTCCGACGAGGAGAATACCCGCTTGACCGTGGCGACCACAGTGACGTTCGACCCGCCAGCGGACATCCCGCCAGCGGACCTGGAAGCGGCGCGGCGGCATAAGTGGAAGGTGGCCCGGCCGGACGCCTACCCGTCGATCATCCACAAGGACCGTGGGATGTCGATCCGCCCGCCTCTGGCCTGGGAACTGGAACTCATGGAAGGTTGCCTGCGAGCCATCCCGGAGTTCATCAAGCAGCGCAAGCAGGACGATCCGACAATGGAGGCGATGACAGTTCCTGTGGTGTCGGGCGAGTTGAAGCTGCGGCTGTCGTGGGTGGGTGAGGCCCGACCAGCAGCAGCGCCGAACATCCCCGCCGCCGAGCATCTGCTGGAAGCGGCGCAGCAACACTGGCCGGATATCCTCAAGGCGTACAAGCAGTTCGAGGACAAGAAGCCCATCGTGTTGTTCGACATCCAGGAGCAACGCATCTACGCCTATCCCTACGAGGACTTCAAAAAGGAACTGAGCGAGAAGTCGCAAGCCTCGCTGACCGAGCAGTACGAGAAGGCGGTGCGGGAGAACAAGATCGTCGTCTTCGTCCGGGACAACGTGCAGCGACGGCTGTCATCGTTCTCGATGGATTCCGAGTAAAGACGCCGACGCCCGCGGAGGACGGGATCATGTCCCGCCAGAAGCTGTCCCGCAACGCCCCGTGCCCTTGCGGCAGCGGCAAGAAGTATAAGCACTGCTGTTACAGCAAGGGCTTCGACTACGAGGAGGGCGACGACGGCACGCTGTTCAAGTCGATCCCGCTCAGCGACGACATGAAGGCGGCCCTGGAGGAACAGCGGCGGAAATTCATCGAGAAGCACGGACGGGAGCCGGGACCGAACGACCCGGTCTTCTTCGACCTGCCGCCGCTGGAACAGATTGAGCACCGGACCGTTCAGGCGATGAAAGCAGCGAGCCTCGACCCGGCGATCCTCTACGCCTACGAGAAGACCGGCCGCATCGTCACCGAAGACAACCAGCACCTACTCTCAGAGGCCGACCTGGCTGAGTGGCAGAACGCCATTGACGAGTACGAACGCAAGCACCGCAAGCAGCAGAAGCCGCCGAAATATCCCATCGGCACGGTGGCCCTGTACGGTCCCGACGGCAACACGACGACCAAGATCGCCGCCGCCGTCATCGTGCGGGACGGTGCTGGGCCGATCCTGAAACGCTGGGTGGCCGCCGACGTGACCACCAACCCGAAGGTGCAGCAGGAACTGAAGGCGTTCTTCGAGCAACACGGCGTCAAGAGCGTGGCGATGGCCGACCGCAATATGGGCTGCCCGCACGAAGAAGGCGAGGACTTCCCGCACGGCGAGGACTGTCCGTTCTGCCCGTGGTGGACGGGCAAACAGGGTAGCAACCGGCAAGACTGACAGGAGCAGAACGATGCCCAAGATAGGCTGGACCTGGGGGCCGAACCGGCGGCTGAAGCCTCCGGTGCCGGATGATGTGAAAGCTGATGTCCAGTCCCAAGGCGATGTGTTCGTGCGGGAGTTCCTGAAGCCCAACTTCATCAAGAAGCCGCCCAAGGACTACCGCTGGAACTACATCATCGACATCCATGCCAAGTGGCACCGCTCTTTCTTCTACTTTGTCGCCACCTTCCGCAGCCCCGGCCCCAACGCCCTCAGCCCAACCTTCGAGGCCCCGTTCAGCCGGCTGGAGTACGTCGGCCACCGGCGTTTCAACCTGGCCAACATGCGGCACACGGACAAGTGGTGGGAGGTCTACCAGGGGTTGACCCTGGAGCAGTGCCTCCAGACCATACGGGAAGAAGGTATCTTCCAGCCCGTGACCATCTGATCGACCGGCAAGATTTCATGCCTCGGCTCGCCATGCGCCCCACAGGGCACGGACCATCTCGGCACAGCTTCGATACCGTTCGGCCGGGTTGCGGAACAGGGCCTTGGTGATAACCCGGCTTTCTTCTGCTCGCAGGCCCGCCAAGCTCAACTCATTCCTCAGTCGTGCCCGGATGATGTCGATCAGCGCCGTCCCCGGAAAGGGCGGTGTGCCGGTGCGCAAGTGGCAGTAAGTCAGGGCCAGCGAGTACTGTGAACTCGAACTCCCTGGTTGGCCCTCGATGCTCTCGGGAGCGCTGTAGGCGGAACAGGACCGCATTTCATCCAGCGTGGCAAGGTTCGAGGTTAGGCTCGAATGCAGGTCGTCCAGCCTCGCTCCCTGCGGGGTCAGCAGGATGGAGCTTGGGGTCATATCGCAGCACAGAGTCACTACGCCCATTCCCTCGATGAATTTGGGAGCGCTCAAGAAATCGGCGGCGGCGGCGATGTCCTCCAGGTAATGGAGCAGTTCGGGCGTAGGAATCTGCAACGACCCCTGAACGGGCGGGTGCCGAACTCGCAGGGGAACACCGATGTGCAGGTCCGTGGCAATGACCAGCGTGTTCGCTTGGGTCGGTGCCGTTCCCGCCAGTGACTCCTCGGGGTGCCGGACGATTTCGCCCTGCTCGTTCACGATCCAGTGGCCGATCAGTTGCACGAGGTTCGGGTGCTGGTTGCGTTCCTTGATCCGAACGGCCGGCAGCGCCTGCGGGGAAGCCAGCTTGAGGGAGACGTGTTGCCCGGACGCACTCACGGCGTCGTACAGGCAGCCCAGGCCGAAGCCGCCGGCCCCGTCCGTGCCGGCCCGCTGTCGCAGGCGAAAGCCGGCGATCAAAGTGTTCTCGCCCTCAAGCATGGTCCGCCTTCCCCGTTGGAGGCACCGCTGCGTGCAGCCGCACCCAGCGTCGGAGTCGCCACTGTCGGTAGCGGAAGAAGCCCCAGGCCACCAGCCAGACCGTGGGCGTCAGGACGCCGGCTTCCAGGACCGCCGTATCGGTGTAGGTGCAGCGCTCCTCGCCGTCCGGCTCTACGGCAAGCGTATGGTCCCAGCGCCGCAGCAGTCCACCTTTCTCTGCGGTCCGAACTCGTTGTCGTTCATCGTCCACGCCAGTGACTTGCAGTTCGTGGACCCACGCCGGCAGGAAACCGAGCAGGACCAAGCGGGAGCAGATCGTTCGACCCTCCTGCCATTCGTCCGGCAGGTCCGTGCCGGTGCTGAAGCGCAAGACGCCCCGAGCGACATACTGGAACGTCGCTGTCTGTTTGACCAAGCTCCAGACGACTCCGGCGGGCATGGGCCGCGGCGTCGAAACGGTGAGAATCACGCCGAGGAAACCTCGCCTTCGATGACGCTGATCCACGTCTTCGTTGGCACGATCCGGGTCAGCCGGAACCCGGCGGCTTCGGACAGCCGGCGGTACTCGTCTTCAGTCCGCTCCATGCCGCCGGGCAGGACCATCATCGCCAGGTCGAAGAACTTGCTGATCGACGGCTGGTTGTCGGGCAGCACCACGCCTTCCACGACCAGCAACTTCTCGGCACCACCCATCGCCTTGCGGCAGTTCCTCAAGATCGTGAGCGACTTCTCATCGTCCCAATCGTGGATGATGTGCCGCATCAGGTAGGCGTCAGCGCCGGGCGGCACGGCCTCGAAGAAGTTGCCACCGACGACCCGACAGCGGTCCGACAGACCCGATGCTTCGAGATTCGCCCTCGCCCGTTCGACGACACCCGGCAAGTCGAACAGGATGCCCTGCATGGCGGGGTACTTCTGGAGAATCGCCGTGAGGACCGAGCCGTTGCCACCACCGATGTCGGCTAGGGTGCCGATGTCGGAGAAGTCGTAGGCGTCCAGCATCGCCGCCGTCTCCCGGCCGTGAACGCCGGTCATGGCGGCGTCGAAGAGCTTGCCGTCCTCGGCATGCTGCTGAAAATACTCGAAGATCGGCAGCCCGTGCAACTTCTCGAACGCCGACTGGCCGGTCTGGACGCTATGCAGGAGTTGACCCCACGCCTCGTACTGCAACCCGCCACGCAGGATGGCCATCGACCACAGCGAGCCCGGCACCTCGCTGCGCAGGCATTCGGCCAGCGGCGTCAGGCTGAAGCGGCGCTGGCTGTCTTCGGCGAAAATTTCCACGCTGGCGAGGGCACGCAGAAGGCGGTAAAGAGGTCGGGCGCTGGTGCCGGTCGCCGGAGCGAGTTCGTCGGCAGCCTTCGGCCCGTCCGTGAGCAGGTCGGCCAGGCGCAGCTGGGCGGCGACGTAGATGGCCTGGGTGTACCAGTAGCCGGCCATCAGGTGGGCGAGCTGGTCCTGCGGCGGAGAGCCGGCCACGGTTCGCTTCCTCCACGGGCGAGTGGTACTGGTGCAGTCAGGTTACAGCCGTCGTCCGTGGAAGCAAAGTAGACTGCCCACTTCGGTTCGCCGAAACCCGGTGCCAGTGGGCTTGCGATGGAGCGGATGGGCGATGACGTGGCCGTCACTCGTTGCTGGACGCCCCTACTTGATCTTCCCCACGAAACCTAAGCCGACACCGCCGTTTGCATGTCCGCATTCCCGGAACACCGATGGCCGACGGGCCAGAAAGACTGCCGAAATCGTGCAAACCAACCGGATTCGCTGCATCAATGCGCTCACGACCTGGAATGCCGTGCTACTTGAACTCCCCGCCGTCGTATCGTTTCCAGAACTCTTCGGGAGTGAAACGCATGCTCCCACGAACACGAATGGCCTTCAGGCTCTTCATCTGGCGAAGGACATCCATGCCCTTGCTGATGCTCTTGGGCACGAAATCAATCTCGACCAGCTGCAACCCTTGCAACGGCTGGAGGTCTTGTACCTGGCTGCAATCCCAGATGGCCAGTGTCGTCAGCGGCAATTCCTTGAGCGGAGCCAAATCTCGTATTCCGCCACAGCCGGGAAAGGCGAGCGAGGTGACCTTTTTTCCCTCAATGGCGACAAATCCGTCACCCGGCCACACCAGCCGCACTGCCGCGCAGGCTGGAAAGTTTGCAGGAGTTAGTTCGTGGCCTAGCGCCCAGCAAGCGGACTCCTGGAATCGCGAGAGCATTCGGCGACACTATTGATCCACGTTCACGCTTGTGGAATGTTTGGGATTCGAGTGGGCCGGCACCACATGGCCCGATACCCGGCTACGGGCAGTATCGAGATTGGCAAGTAAGCTGGATGAATGTTTGGAGAGACAATCCCGGCATGGTCGGATTCTCTCCAATGTCAGGTCTGGATGCTGGGCGAATTGCCACCAGGGACGATCTCCCTACACGCTTGCGGTGGTTTTGGCATACACACGAGGAAGGGCATGCGTTCCTAACCAATCTCAGTAGTTCCCAATTCGGCCTGACGCAGCTGGAGTGCAGCTGGATGAACGCAAGCTCCCTCCCGAGAATGACTTTGCAACACGAAGCCTTTCCCGGAGGGAGCTATGCGTCACCCCCAATATACCGTTACCCGTGCCGACGTTCATCACCACACCCAACGCCGGCTGGAACATCACCTCCGTCTGACCGATTACAGCCGAAAATGTACCCGGCAGGTACTCCTCGCCGTCGTACTCACTGCCGCTGCCCGCTTGACCTCGCTGTTCGTTGCTTGCCAGCGACTCCTCCAGGTTCCCTCGGCCGAGACGGTACGCAAGGCTTTGCTGGCGACCTTGCCCCAGCAGGCGGAACTGCAACGCCGCCTCAACCGGGCCTTGGCCGCCGACCGGCCCAAGGCGTTGCAGCGGCGCCGCCAGCGACTGGCCATCGACCTGACTTTGATCCCCTACCACGGCCAGCCCTTCGCGAAGGAGAGCGAAATCTATCGCAGCCAGGCCCGCGACGGCACCAGCCACTTCCACGCTTACGTCACGGTCTATGTCATTCGCAAGGGGCAGCGGTTCACGGTCGCCTTCACCGCGGTCGAGCAAGGCGAACCGCTGGCCACGGTCGTGCAACGCCTGCTGCGGCAAGCCGCTCGGGTGGGCGTCCGGCCGTCGCTGGTGCTGCTGGATCGCGGCTTTGACAGCGTCGGCGTCATCCGCTACTTGCAGGCGGCGCGCTCCCCGTTCCTCATGCCGGTCGTCTGCCGGGGGCGGCAGCCCGACCACCCGCAAGGCCCGAGCGGTACACAGGTCTTCCACCAGTGGAAGCAGAGTGACTGGGGCAGCTATACCCTGACCGAGAAGGGCGGTCGGACCGCCACGGTCGGTATCTGCGTCAAGTGCCGCAACTACCGGGGGCAGTGGAAAAAGCACGGCCGCCAGACGTTGGTCTACGCTTACTGGGGGTTCAAGCCGGCGTCGTGGCACTGGGTGCAGGAGACGTATCGGCAACGGTTCGCCATCGAGACGAGTTATCGGCAGATGCAGGAGGCGAGGATCAAGACGTGCCGCCGCAGCCCAGTGGTACGGCTGTTCCTGATCGGGGTGGCGTTGCTGCTGCGGAACGTGTGGGTCTGGCTGCATGACGAGGTGCTGTCCACGCCGTGGCGGGGAGGCCGGCGCATCAACTTGGAGCGGTTGCGCTTCAAGACCCTGTTGCTCTGGCTGCTGCATGTGGTGGAAGAAACCTAGGGGGTCTGTGATGCCGTGCCGTCCGAAAGAGTGTTAGAACCAATACTTAGAGTTGGTTGACAAGTGTTGGATCATTTGGAACTACTGAGTTTACTTGGTGGACCAGTTTTCGGGGTCCACTATAGGCCGAGCATTCCGCGTTGGTGGAGCAATGGGCGGACCTGCCGACCCCAAGGGCGAGGGATAAGGCGAAGGCGCGCTTCACCCGGCTGGAAGCCGAGATCGACGAACTCCGTCGGCAAGGGAAGGAAATTGCCGACGCGGTGGGCTCGCTCTACCACGAAATGAACGACCACCAGATTGCCATAGCAGCCGCGAAGCGAGCCATGCAGTCCGATTCCGGCGAGCGTGCCCTTCGCCAGCGGGCGGAAGCATTGCGGGCGGTGATACGGCGAATCGAATGCACCTTCACTGCCACGGGCATCACCGGGTCCGGCTGGGGCAAGCGGAACAGCAAGCTGGTCAAGGTCACGATCTACCCGATTTCCGGCGATTCCGTCGAATTTCCGACCCCTTCCAAGGGTACGCTGATATACTCCAACGCCCATTCCTTCATGAACCGCACGCGGTTCGGCTCGATGCGGTAGACGATCAGTTGCGGGTTGTCGATGCTGCCGAGGTACTGTCGCAGGAGTGGATTGGCGTCCCAGATTTCCTGGAGCAGCGCGCGGTCAGTCAGCACCGTGGCGACGCCGGTGATGCGCACCTGGTCGTGGTGGTCGTCGAGGTAGCACAGCTCGACTTTCGGATTTGCCTGAATCTCCGCCGTCTTGTGGTAAACACGCAGATTGGCGACGTAAACGGTGAAACCGTCGGTGCGCACCGGCGACACGGGCCGCACGCGCGGCTGGTCGCCGTCCAGCGTGGCCAGGTACGGGAAGCGGTCCGCCTGGATGACGGCTTGCGCCCGTTGCGCGAGCTGCGCGGGGTCGAGCGGTTCGGGAATGGGTTTGGTCATGGCGGACTCACTTTCTGCACGGAGGCACTGCGGGTCAGCCCAGTTTGCAGACGGATGCAGCACGGGGCGCTGTGGTCCGCACCGCGGACCCTACGAGATCGCCGTAGGGTCCGCGGTGCGGACCTTACAATCCGGTGCTGCATCGGGTCACGAATTGCTATATCGGCTTGTCCCCTTCGGCTTCAGACCGACGTTGCCCTGCGCTTTTTCGTGGTAGTCGTCCGAGTGCTTCTTCGCCAGCT
>JAEUIF010000850.1 GCA_016795185.1 Planctomycetia bacterium
CGTCGTCACCGACTTGAAGGCCCAGACACTGAAGAAAAGCAATTTGATGACGCTGCACCGGGGAACCGAGAACTTCTCTTCCCTGGGCGGCCTGACCAACTTGAAAGAGTTTTGCCGTCGAGCACTGCGTCCTGGCCAGCAGGTGAAGCCGAAGGGAATCCTCCTGCTGTCCCCGGCCGGATGTGGGAAGTCCGCGTTCTGTCGCGCACTGGGCACGGAGGTGGGCCGGCCGACGCTGTTGCTCGACATCGGCGCCTTGATGGGTTCCCTTGTGGGGCAGACCGAAGCCAACCTGCGACAAGCCCTGCGGATCGCCGAGGCGATGAGCCCCTGTGTCGTCATGATCGACGAGATCGAGAAGGCACTGAGCGGCGTTGGCAGCAACGGTGACAGCGGAGTTTCGACCCGACTGTTCGGAACCCTGCTCACCTGGCTCTCGGATCGGCAATCCGATGTCTTCGTCGTCGGAACGTCGAACGACATCAGCAAGCTGCCGCCGGAGTTCACCCGGGCCGAGCGGTTTGACGGTGTCTTTTTCCTGGATCTCCCAACGGGGAAGGACAAGGACTCGATCTGGCAAATGTACCGTGCCGAGTACGGCATCCCCGACAACCAAGCCCGACCGGACGACAGTTCGTGGACGGGCGCTGAAATCAAAGCGTGCTGCCGGCTGGCGGCGCTACTTGATGTGCCGTTGACCCAGGCGGCCCGGAACGTCGTGCCGGTGGCAGTCACGGCGGCAGAGCAGGTCGAGCGGCTTCGCGCCTGGGCCAGTGGTCGCTGTCTGGATGCCAGTGCCCCTGGCATTTTCCAGGCCAGCGGCGAGCAGTCCGTCAAGCCGGGCCGCCGCGTTCAGCGCGGCCCTACCAACAACTGATCTGGCCCATCATTCTCATCGGGCCGCCAAGTCAGCGGGCGACATGATCGCCGTCCGTTGACTTGGCGGCCCCATCGCTCTTATCCCCCACATTCCTGTCCTTGGAGATTCACCATGACCATGACGCTCCTTCACCACAACTTCTCGGCGAACAACAGCACGCCGGCTCAACGCCTACGCCTGACGACAGCAGCGGTACGGGTTTCCATGCGGTGGCTCGGCGTCCGCAAGACGCTGACGCCTGAACAGAAAAATCAGGCCGCCGAGCCGTTCAACGCCGAAGGTGAGTACCTGTCGGCCCGCAAGAAGCTGCTCGACACCACCCACCCGGCCTACAAGGAAGTGACCGCCGTGCGAGGCAACGTCCTCAAGTTCTGGAAGTCGGTCACGCTGCCATTCCCGGAACCGGGCGTAAGGCTCATCAAGCAGGACACGATCGAGGCATTCGACCGGCAGATGCGTGACTTCCAACAGCAGCTCGAAGAAGCGGTTGCCCGCCTTGATGACCATTACTCCGAGCTGAAGGCGGCCGCCCGGCGGCGGCTGGGTGAACTCTACGACGCGAACGACTACCCGCCTCGGCTGCGTGGCCTCTTCGGGATCGAGTGGACCTACCCTTCGGTGGAAGCCCCGGATTACCTGCTCCAGCTCAGTCCGGCCCTCTACGAGCAGGAGAAGGCCCGCGTCGCCGCCCGGTTCCAGGAAGCAGTGCAGTTGGCAGAACAAGCGTTTATTGCCGAGCTTGGCCGGCTGGTGTCGCACCTGACCGAGCGGCTGACGGCGGGGCCGGATGGAGAGAAGAAGGTGTTCCGCGATTCCATGATCGCCAACCTGACGGAGTTCTTCGAGCAGTTCCGTCAGCTCAATGTCCATTCCAATACGGAACTGGACGACTTGGTCGGCCGTGCCCAGCGGATTGTCCAGGGCATCGAGCCACAAGCGCTGCGCGACAACAGCGCGCTGCGGCAGCATGTCGCCGCTCAACTCGCGACCGTGCAATCGACGCTCGACGGCATGTTGATCGACCAGCCGCGTCGCCGCATCGTGCGGTCAGCACATTCTAATAATGGAGGTCCGCATGCAGCTCGTGATTGACCAAGGCGG
>JAEUIF010000975.1 GCA_016795185.1 Planctomycetia bacterium
GCGCTGCGGCGTGCGGTTCGCCACGGTCGAGATCGACCAGAGAAACGCGCAAACGGTCATCCGGCTTCTGGCCAAAACCCTCGCCGAGCGATATTCCAAGAATGAGGATGAAGATGAAGGGCATCGCCAGCAGGATAATCAAGGCCCGCCGGTCGCGGAGCAGCAAACGAAAATCTTTGCGAGCGATATTCCAGATGGCCATGTCGGCGTCCTGTTTGTATCTTGAGTCAAGCGGAAGGGTGGTGCGTGTCAGGATAGCAGAAATCGCACCACTTCCGTCCGGTTCGCCGGGAGATTTTTCGCTCAACCTGGACATCGCCGCCGCCGATAAATAAGCTCAGCAAGCAAACGCCCCGGTGTCACCGCTCACGCGGGTGATAAACGGGGCTTTCTTATTGCCCCGTCGTCTGGCGAAACTTGCAGATGGGCGACTGCAAGCTAGTCAACGACGGGGCATTTTTCGTTTTCATGGCCCCTCGCCCCTCGCGGGAGAGGGGTTGGGGGCGAGTTCGCGTCAACCACCACTCACCCCGACCCCTCTCCCGCAAGGGGCGAGGGGCATTGCAGTTTCAAACCCGCTTGTCTCCCGTCCCCTTCCAGATTACGATGACTCCATTCAGGAGCCGGTTTGCCCACCCTCCCCCGCTACCTGCCCGCGCCTTCCATTACCATTCGGGAGAACTTCATGACGCGCATGGGGCTTCGTTCTTGCTCGTTGGTGTTCATTGGCTGTATGCTGACCGTGACGACCGTGGACGCCGGCGACTGGCCGCAGTGGCGCGGCCCACAGGGCAATAGCGTCAGCACGGAAACCGGCCTGCCCGTGAAGTGGGATGAGCAGACGGGCATCGTCTGGAAGGCCGCGTTGCCCGGCGACGGCGCGAGCACGCCCGCCATCTGGGGCAATAGTCTCTTCCTGACCGGCATGGACGGCGACAAACTGCTGTTCTTCAAGCTCGACAAACGCACCGGTAAGGTCGAGTGGACCCGCGAAGTCGGCTCCGGCAGCATGCGCCGCGGCTCGCCCAAGCGGCAGGAACACACGTTTCATAATCTGCACAACCTGGCCAGTCCGTCACCCGTGACCGACGGCGAACTGGTCATCGTCCACTTCGGCAACGGCGAACTGGCGGCCTACGACTTCGCCGGCAAGCAACTCTGGCTGCGCAACTTGCAGAAGGAGCACGGCGCGTACTCCATCTGGTGGGGCCATGCCAATAGCCCCGTCCTGTGGAAAGACCTGGTGATTTCGGTCTGCATGCAGGACTCGCTGGCCGACTTGCAGAAGGAACCGGCCCTCAGCTATCTCGTCGCGCACGACAAGCGCACCGGCGAGCAGAAGTGGAAGGTCCAGCGCATGACCGGCTCCAAGGGCGAGGATGGCGATTCCTACACCACACCGCTCTTCCACGAAGTCAATGGCCGTACCGAGATGATCATCGTCGGCGCGAACCAGGTCGATGCCTACGATCCCGCCACCGGCAAGCAACTCTGGGTACTCCCGAACGTGCGCGGCAGCCGGACGATTACCGGCCCGACGCTGGGCCACGGCTTGCTCTTCGCCCTGGAGGGCAAGAAGGGCGACCTGCTGGCCATCCGCCTGGGCGGCAACGGCACGCTGGACCAGAAGGCCGTCGCCTGGCGGCAGGCGCAATCAATGCCCGACACGCCCTGTCCCGTGCTCTGGAAAGACCTGCTGTTCCTGATCAGCGACGACGGCATCGCCCAGGCCATCGACGCGAAGACCGGCGAACTCAAGTGGAAAGAACGGCTGACAGGCACCTTCAAGGCCTCGCCCGTGGCGGCCGACGGCAAGGTTTATTTCCTGAACCTGGCCGGGCAATGCACGGTCGTCGCGGCCAGCGACAAGTTCGAGAAGCTGGCCGAGAACAAGCTGGAAGAGAACCCGTCGTCTTCCCCGGCCATCTCGGACGGCTGCCTGTACCTGCGCGGCAAGAAATCGCTGTACTGCATCAGCACCAAGGCCAAGTAGTCAGTGGCAGGAGTAGCGTCGTTTGCCAGGGCGGCGGAAACGGCCCGATGTTCGCCGCCAAGTGAAGTCTGCCAAACCGAGGCGCGAGGCTTCAAGGGCAGTCGGGCAAAAACGAGCATTTTGGCACGGAGTGGCGAAACCCCAATGTTTTGCCACTCCGTGCCAAGAATCAATTGGCGCGCAGTGGCGAAACATTGGAGTTTCTGACCTTC
This sequence comes from Planctomycetia bacterium, assembly GCA_016795185.1. Lineage (GTDB taxonomy): Bacteria > Planctomycetota > Planctomycetia > Gemmatales > Gemmataceae > JAGVLI01. The sequence goes on from JAEUIF010000975.1 coordinate 2,206, forward strand.
CAAGCCAATCGAGTTAGCCTGGCTCAGCAGGGTGTTCAAGAATCTCGCCTACACTTCACTGACCACGCCCGTGCTGGCGCCAAACGACTTCGCTTCGATGCCCATCTGTTGCAGCATCCGCACGAACAGGTTGGAGAGCAGCGTGTTGTTCTTGCGGTCGTAGGCGACGTGGCCCTGATGCTTGAAGCCGCCGCCGGCCAGCAGGATCGGCAAGTTGGTGTTGTCGTGCGACGACGAGTTGCCGAGGTTGCTGGCGTAGAAGACCGTCGTGCGGTCCAGCAGCGTGTGCTCGTCCTCGGTGCTCTTCGCCAGCTTGTCCAGGAACTCGCCCAGCACTTTCAGTTCCGCTTCCTCGATCAGGGCGAGTTGTTCGAGCTTGCTCGGCTCCTGGCCGTGGTGCGAGGCGTCGTGATGCGCGAGGTTGACGCCCTCGATCTCTGGCCGTTCCTGCGAACCGAGCCAGAGCGAGATGATGCGCGTCGAATCGGTTTGCAGAGCCAGGTGGACGAGGTCGTACCATTGCCGGCTGCGCTGGAGCAGTTGAGCGCCTCCGAAATCCGTGGTCGGCACGGGCGTCTTGACCTGCGGCTTCGGCGTGTTGCTCCACTTTTCGTCCTGCTGCAAGCGTTGCTCGGCCTCGCGGATGGACGACAGATAGAGGTCCAGCCGCTGGCGGTCCACCTCGCCGAGGTTGTTGTGGATCGACTTCACTTGCTCGCGCACGTCGTCGAGGATGCTCTGGCCGTCGCGGATGCGGCGCAGCTCGCGGGCTTCCTCGTCCGGGGTGCCGCGAATGAACAATTGTTTGAAGACCTGCGTGGCGCGCGGCTGCGACGGGATGCGCACGCCGCGCCGGTTCCAGGCCGCGTCGCCGCCGCCGAGGACCAGCGAGGCGAAGCGCGTCTGGCCGCCGAGGTGCGCCGCCGCTTCCTGGTCCAGCGAGATGCCGTTGCGAATCTCGTTGGGCCGAATGTGGTCCGGGTGGACGCCGGTCATCAAGCCGACCTCGGCGAAGTGGCCCGATGGGTAGCGGTGCGACATACCGGAAAACACCGTGAAGCGTTCGCGATGTGCTTGCAGCAGCTTCAGGTAGCGGCTCGGTTCGTAGTCCTTGCCGGCCTTCTCCGGGAAGAAGAACGGTGTGTACAGACCGAGCGGCCGGCCGACCAGCACCATGCGCCGCGGCTGGGCCTTCTGGGCGTCAGCGGCGCGGGCCGGCAGCATGGCGTCCAGGAACGGCAGCCCGATGGCCACGCCGGCCGAGCGGAGGACAGTACGGCGGTCGAGTCGCTTCCGAGGCATGGCCATCT
>JAEUIF010001001.1 GCA_016795185.1 Planctomycetia bacterium
GCGGGGGTCCTGGACGCAACCACGATTCGCCAGTGACCCCGCACGCCCGGCTCCCAACAGCGGGCGTTTTTTTTTGTTACTGACCGTTTAGCCGCGAGCCAATGGCGCGCGCTCGATCAACCGCGCTCGCCTTTGGCTCGCGGCTAAACGGTCAGTACCAAAAAAAACCGCCGGCTGTTGGCAGCCGGCGGTGCGGAGTCACTGGCGAATCTTGGTTCCGTCCAGGAACCCCTCCAGCTGGCGGCTGCGAACCGGATGCTGCAATTTCCGTACGGCCTTGGCCTCGATCTGCCGGACGCGCTCGCGCGTCACCTTGAAGATGCGGCCGACCTCCTCCAGCGTGTAGGTGTAGCCGTCGCCCAGCCCGTAGCGGAGCTTGATGATCTCGCGCTCGCGGTAGGTCAGCGTCTTCAGGACGTGCTCGATCTTGTCCTTGAGCATTTCCTGGGTGGCGGCGTTGACCGGCGATTCGGCCGAATCGTCCTCGATGAAGTCGCCGAAGTAGCTGTCCTCGCTCTCGCCGACTGGCCGGTCGAGGCTGATCGGGTGCCGGCTGATCTTCAGGACGCGCCGGGTTTCTTCCACCGTGATGCCCGCGGCCTTCGCGGTTTCCTCGATGGTGGGTTCGCGGCCCATTTCCTGGAGCAGCTTCTTCGAGACGTTCCGCAGCTTGGACATCGTCTCGATCATGTGGACCGGGATGCGGATGGTCCGCGCCTGGTCGGCGATGGCCCGCGTGATGGCCTGGCGAATCCACCACGTCGCGTAGGTCGAGAACTTGTAGCCGCGGCGGTACTCGTACTTGTCCACCGCCCGCATCAGGCCGGTGTTGCCTTCCTGGATCAAGTCGAGGAACGACAAACCGCGATTCCGGTACTTCTTGGCGATGGAGACCACCAGCCGCAGGGTGCCGCCGGACAGCTCGCGCTTGGCCTGCTCGTACTCGGCGAAGCGCTTCTTCATGACCTCGACGCGACGCCGCAGCGACGGCGGCTCCTCGAGCGTCAGGGTCATCAGGTCGAGCAGTTCCTTTTCGAGGTTGGCCCGGTCTTCCTTGGCGCTGCGTAGGCCCTTCAGTTCCTCGATCTGGCGCTCGACCTCGGTCATCCGATAGGAGATTTGCTCCAGCTTCTTCATCAGAGGCTGGACCTTCTGCGTCCGGATGGACAGCTCTTCGACGAGCGTGACGGCCTTGCGCCGGCGAATCTTCAGGTTGCGGCGCAGGCGGCGCTTGTTTTCCTCGCTGTCGCGCGGGTCGAGCAGCAGGTCGAACTCGTTGCGGTTCAGGTCGGTCAGGTGGTCGAGCGTCTTCAGGTTCGGCTTCATCCGCTGGAGAATCTTGTCCTTCTCCAGGTTCTCGGTGAGCGAGACCTTGATGGTGCGGTCGAACGGCAGGTCGCCGCCGTCCACGCGCTTCAGGGTGTCGATGACGCTGTTGAGAGCGTAATCGCACTCCAGCACCTTGCGGCGGAAGCGCTTCCGCGTGACTTCGATTTTCTTGGCGAGGGCGATTTCCTGCTCGCGCTTGAGCAGGGGAATCTCGCCCATCTGGGTCAGGTACATGCGCACGGGGTCGTCGATCCGCCGGCTGTCTTCATCTTCCATGATGAAGGTGAGATCCAGCTCGACGGCGGCGTCGGCCTCGGCGATGGCGTCGTCGGGGCCTGCCTCGCGCTCCTCGGCCTCCGACTCGTCAATCAGCTCGATGCCGTGGTCCTCCAGGACCATCAGCAACTGGTCGAGCTTTTCCGGATTGACGGCGTCGTCGGGCAAGTAGTCGTTGACCTGGCTGTAGGTCAAGTACCCCTTGCTTTTGCCCGAGTCGAGCAGGGCTTTCAGGCCCTCGTCCATTTTCAAATCCATCCAAACCCTCCCTCTGAGGATTCAAGGATCGGTCGCCGCGGAGGCTCCAGGCGCTGCCAGCCTTCCTGTGCTGATAGTGCCCGATCGCAGGTGCTCCGCTTCGCCGATTCTTAAATTTTAGCGAAAGCGCACTTCTCCGTGGTCCTGCAACCTCCGCAACAGTTCCACGGCCGCCTGATGGTCGGCCGCGGCTTGCAGCTGGTCTTGCAGGGCCTGTTTCCGGCGCAGCTCGCGCACCCGATGGAACTCGGCCAGGAGCTGCGACAGCCAGGCGGACCGATCCGGTTCGGCCCGTCCCTTTTCTTGCATCCGCAGCGCATGCTCGATGAGCCGCGGGTTATCGATCAGGTCGCGCAGCCGGTCCACATCGGGCGTCTGACCGGCGGCGTGCAGGGCGAACAGTGCTTCCAGCAACTTCCGCAGTCCCGGGTGCTCCACCTGGTCGGGACGCAACTCGGCGACGGCCGTCGCCACCAGACCCGGTTCCGCCAGCAAGACCTCCAGCAGTTCCCGTTCGTGGGGCGCTGCCGGCGCCTGACGTGGACTGGATGCCGGTTGCGGTGTCTCGCCTTCCGTGACGGGCATCGTGCCGGGCGAACTCTCCCTTCCTTTACTACGCTCGCGCAACTCGCGCAGCCTTGCCCAGAGCGTGACTTCCTGGATACCCAGCCGGCGGGCGATGCGGCCGACGATCAATTCGCGCTTCAACTGGCCGGTCTGATCGGCCGAATCGGGCGCCAGGGCGATCAGTCCGAGCACCTCATCCACGGCCCGCCGACGGCCTTCGATGCCTGCCGCCGCAGGGTCGTTCAGCACCTGGTCCAGCTTGAAGTGCAGTGCATCCACCGCACCGGCCAGCGCCTGCTGAAACGGCTCCGGCCCTTGCTGCGCCAGTAAATCGCAAGGATCGAGTCCATCCGGCAGCCTGGCCACCGCCAGGTCCACGTCATTGCCGACGAACAGCTCGACCGCGCGGTCCACGCCCTTGGCGCCGGCCGCATCCCCATCGAATACTAACACCACTCGCGGCGCGAAGCGTCGCAACTGCTGCACGTGCCGGGCGTTCAGTGCCGTGCCCAGGGTGGCTACTACCTGCGCGACGCCGCGCTGATGGGCCATCATGACATCGGTGTAGCCTTCGACGACTGCCAGGTAACCCGCGGTGCTGCCCGCCTGCCGGGCCAGGTCCAGCCCGTAGAGCTGTTCCGACTTGCTGAACAGCGGCGTGTCCGCGGAATTATAGTATTTCGGCGCTCGCGACGAGAACGGCGACGACGGTAAAATCCGGCCTCCAAAACCCACAGTCTGGCCCCGAACGTTCCGGATAGGGAACATGAGCCGGTCGCGAAAGCGGTCGAAATAACCCGGCCCTTCGCGCCGCCGGGCGATCAGCCCGACCTGCTCCAGCACATCCGGCACAATCTTCGCCTTCGCTGCTTCCTGGACCAGCCAGTCGCCGCTCAGGGGCGAGAAGCCGAGCCCGAAGCGGCGCACCGTCTCGGGTTCCAGGTGTCGCTCGGCGACATAGCGGCGGGCAGTCTCCGCGAGTTGCAACTCGTGCAGGCACCGCTGGTACTGCTCATCGGCCCACCGCATCACGTCAAGCATATAAGCGCGACTGCGGTTTTGCGGCGAATCGACGATTTTTTCTAAAGAAATACCAGCCCGGCGCGCCAGCAGTTCCCGCGCTTCGCGAAAATCGACGCGCTCCCTTTCTTGAATGAAAGTGAATACGTCGCCGAATTTGCCGCAGGCCCAGCACCGGAAATTCTGCCATTGGGGATCGACCACCATCGAGGGGCGGTGGTCGTCGTGAAAGGGGCACAGGCCCTTGAACTTGCCGCCGTTGGGGTGGAGGGTGAGGTAGCCGCCGATGACATCGACGATGTCATTGGCTTCCTTGACCTGCTTCGTCAGGGTTTCCCAGTCGATCGCCAAGGGCCACCCATCATGCAGGAAGTGCGGGGGAGAAGGACGGGGCCCACACGGCAGGAGGTCTGGGAGCCTGCCGGGATGAGTTGTTCCTCGCCGTTCTCCGCGCGGTTGCTCGGGAAGGTCACTGGCCGGCAGCGGCCGGCTAGCGTGCCGGCGTTGCGCGGTCAGCAGTGCTCTGGTGGCTCTTCCCCCGAGCCGACGGGTGGAGCAGTGCGTCGCGTCCTGCGAGCATCGGATGCACTGCGGCCGGTGTTCCCTCACCGGAGGCGATTCCCGCGGCCCCCAATTCAGCCATTCAATCCATTGCGTGGCGCAAGTTTAACCGTCTTCGCTGGTTAGTCCAAAGCTGCTGGCCTGCGCTGGGGAAATTATAGCTGGCCCGCCAAAATGAGTCAAGTTGGGCAGCGGGCGAGGCGTTGCCGGGAAAATCGTCTCAATCCCTTTTCGGGAGAGAAGTTTCGGAGGCAAGCCAGGCAAGCGGGGCGGGCGGCGCAGCCCCGGCTTGCCGCCCGCGTTTGCCTAAATCCCCTGTTGTAATTTGGTGAGGCCGCTTTCCTCCCAAGCCGGCCGCGCGGCGGCCGTAGAACCGCCAAT
>JAEUIF010001027.1 GCA_016795185.1 Planctomycetia bacterium
TCGCGCGCAAATGCGTCCGCTACCTCGACTGAGCCGCGCGCCGCTGGTGGTTGCGCACACTCCGCGCGGGCGCGGCTGGCTTTCATGACTTCTTCATCGATGGTCGCCGAAGGGAATACCGATAACGAATGCGCAGAGGGAATCGATTACAACGATTATAACTTGGATATTTTCCAAAGGCCGAGGACGCGAAACCAAATCAGTAATGGATGACCTGCCCCGCGCCCGGGATGGTCCCCACGATCGCCGCGATTCGGCAGTCCGCAGACGGTCTGGCATGGCTGCGGGGCGGGCCGCCGAGTTTGAGGCAAATTCGTCGGCGAACCGGATTATGCATTCGGTCCGCCGCCACTCCGTTTCGAGAGGGCGCAATGGCGACACTAATAACGCGACGCAGCGCGCTGGCCGCGTTGGCAGGCGGCGCAGCTGGATACGGCAGCTGGCGGTCACTGGCAAGTTCCGCGGTAACCCCCCCCCGGACAGTTCACCTACCTCGGCGCCTGCGACGCCTCGGCCGGCGTCAGCGTGGACGAGTCGCGATTTCTCGTGGGCGATGATGAATCGAACATCCTTCGCCTGTATCGGGTCGGCTGCCGCGAACCGGAGCAGGCGTTCGACCTGAACAATCACCTGGCCCCGGAAATCGCTTACCCCGAAGCCGACATCGAAGGAGCCTGTCGGGTCGCGAATCGGTCCTACTGGATTACGTCGCACGGACGCAACCGCAACGGCGAATTGCGCCGCAGCCGGTACCGCTTCTTTGCCGTGGACTTGTGGATTGCGCCGCATTGCCTGCGGCTCACGACCGTGGGAGTGCCTTACACCCGCCTGGTCAACGACCTGAGCGCCGCTCCCCACCTGGCGCACTACAACTTTCGCGAATTGCAGTATCGGCCGCCCAAGTCGGCGGACGCCCTGGCCATCGAAGGGCTAGCGCCAGCGCCCGACGGCGACGCCTTGCTGATCGGGTTTCGCAATCCGGTCCCGAACTGCCGGGCGCTGGTGATTCCGCTGCTGAACCCCGACCAGCTGCTGTCTGGCGACGCTGGCGCCCAGTTCGGCGAGCCGATCGAACTGGACCTGGGCGGACGGGGCGTCCGCGAAATCGACTACGTGCCGCAGCTCCAGAGTTACTTGATCGTCGCCGGCGCGATCGATGCGCGGCGGCAATTCGCCGTCTTTCGCTGGAGCGGCGCGGCGGCCGACGCGCCGCGCCCGTATGCCCACACCGCCTTCGGCGCCCTGAGCCCGGAAGCCCTGATCGCCTTTCCCGGTCGTCGCGACGTGCTGCTGCTGAGCGACGACGGCACCCGGCGCATCGGGGAGCAAGTCGGCAAGGAAGTCGCCTCGGCCCGCCAGCGCGGCTTCCGCACCATCTGGTTTACCCCCTGAAACGTTAGCTCTCTTTGCCTGAATTGCATCGACGCGGAGCGCCCTGGGCGTCCCGCGCGCAGCGTCGTTTCTCGCGAAATACCCGCACGCGATGCGGTCGCGCCCACACTACGCAGACAGGAGAAAACCATGAAGCCACCGCGCTGCCTGGCAGCCGCCCTTGTGGTGCTTGGGGTGGGGACATCCGGCGCCGTCCACGCGCAGGGCGGGGAAGCGCCGCCCGCGCCGCCGACCTATGCCCCCTTGCCGCCGACTTACGCCGTGACGCCGGACGTCCGCTACTTCGCCGGCGATGGCGTTGGCTATCGGGACGGCTACCTGCGCCTCGGGCTGTTCGCCCCGGCGTTTCAGTCCTACGAGTCCTGGACGAGCTTCGCCGACGTGCGCTTGCTGCTCGGCAATCGCGGCGAACTCGGCGGCAACTTCGGAATCGGCCACCGCTACTACGCGCCGTTCCTCGACCGCACCCTGGGCGGTTATGCCTATTTCGACGCGCGCGATACCGAAATCGCCGCCTACCAGCAGCTGACTTTCGGCCTGGAGAGCCTCGGCACATTCCTCGACGCGCGCGTCAACGGCTACTGGCCGGTCGGCCGGCGCGGCCATTTCGCGCCGGACATCGAGCCGACGGGGTCGCCGTTCTTCCGGGGCAACGCTGTCTTGATCGGCGGCTTGCGGACCTACGAGGAGGCGCAACGCGGCGTCGACTGCCGGGTCAACGCGAACCTGCGCGCCCTGGGCGTCGACGTGCGGCCGTTCGCCGGCGCCTACGCCTTCGCCTCCGACGGAGCGCGCGATTTCAGCGGCGTGCGCGGCGGCGTACAGATCGAACCGGCCGACTGGGCGCAGCTGCGCGTCGAAGTGCAGCACGACCGCGAGTTCGGCACCAACGTCATCCTCGGCGTGGCGCTTAGCTATCCGCTCGGACGCGCCGCCCGCGAACGGAGCCTGCCCCGCCCGGCCACCCGGCTGGCCGAGCCAGTCGAGCGTTTCGACTGGCTCGTCACCGGCCAGGAAAAGGTTGCCGCCGAGTTGGCCCTGACCGACCCGCGCAACGACGCCCCCTGGGTCGTCTTCCACGTCAGCAACAATCCCAACGACGTCACCGACCCGAACGCCGCGCCGGGTACTTTCGAGAATCCGTTCATCAACTTTGCCCAGGTGCGCAACAACGCCGCGGGCGAGGAACTGATTTACGTGCGCGGCGGCGGCAACAACGCCAGCAGCGTACCCTACACCTTCGTCTTGCCCAACGACGGCCAGAGCACCGCCATCTTCACCATGAACGGCGGCCAGTTGCTCTATGGCGCCGGCATCGACCAGCCCTTGTCGACGACCCAACTCGGGGTCGTCACCCTGGCCGCGCTCCAGGTCGGCAACCCGGTGTTCGCGCCCGCCGCCGCGAATCCGGGCGCCGCCGCCGTCAACATGCGGAATCGCACGACGGTCAGCGGCATCACCGTTACCAGCGGGGCCAACGGCATCATCGCCAGCGCCCGCGAGAACCTGACGATTCGCAACAACATCCTGAACAATCAGACCAGCCGCGGCATCGATCTGGAGAACATCGCGGGCAACATCGTCGTCACCGACAACACGATCCAGACACCGGGGTCCGACGCCGTCCGCATCGTGCAGACCGCGACCGCCAGCAACATGACGATCAGCGGGAACACCATCACGGGGGTCGCCGACGGCAATGAAGCCTACCAGATCGACATCACCGGCAGCCGGTCCTCGCTGGTCATGGACGGCAACACGACGACCGGCGCGGGCACCGGCATCCGCCTGCGGACCTTCACCGACGCCAGCGTTGATGCACGGTTTTCAAACAACATCAACACCAGTACGGCCAACAATCAGTTCCCGTTGCAGATCAACACCCAGGCGTCCAGCCAGATCAACTTCGAGGTCTTCAACAATACCCTGCGTGCCGCGGCGGGCGCGGACGGTGCCGCGCTGTCGATCCTCACGACCGGCGCGACCGCCGGCAACCAGCTGGCCGGCGTCATCCGCGACAACGACTTCGCCGCCGCCAGCGGCCAGGGCAAGGGCGTATCGATCAACCTCCAGGGCGCGGCGGTGGGCAACATGACCATCCGCGACAACCTCATCGCGGGCGCGACCTCGGGCACTAACGTCAACGCGCATCCGTTGCTGGTCAACACGTCCAACACGGCAGCCCTTAACTTGCGGGTCCACGACAACCGCCTCAGCGTCGGCACGACCGGCGACACGACCGCGGCACTGATTCAGGCGGCCAATACCAGCTCCATCGCCGTGCTGGTGCAGGACAACAATTTCCTGCGGAGCCAGCCGTTCGGCATGGTGACTACTGGCCGGCTGGCCCTGAACCAGGGCGGCACCAGCACCTTCTCGGTGGACTACTTCGGCGTCGGCCCGGCCGCCGGGACGCCCGTGGTCGCCAACGACCCGTTCCTGCTGGGGATCAATACCAACCTGGGCGCCGTCGCGGTGACGGGCACCGTTCTCTACCAACCCGGCAGCACGGGGGGCGCGCCCTGACCGGCCGCCGCTCGCG
>JAEUIF010001093.1 GCA_016795185.1 Planctomycetia bacterium
GATGGGCGTCGGCCACGGCGACGAGCCGCACATCGGGCTGCTCCTTGAAATCGAGAACGTGCCGTTTGCCGATCAGCCCGTAGCCGATGAAGCCGACGCCGAGCTTTTCGTTCGCGCCGAGCACCCGCGCGTAGCTGGCCGCCGTGAGGGTCACGGCCGCCCCTTGCACGAACGCGCGTCGGTCGATCGCCGCTGGTCGGCTTCGCTCGCCAGACATAACACCGTCTCCGGGGTTAGAAGCGCCTTGCTGGCGTTTCTAACCCCGGAGACGGCCGGACATCACAGCGCGGCTCACTCGCAGGACTGCGCCCGATCCGGGGTGAACGCGGAGCGGACCTTATCGCCGCAGCGTTGCACACCGTGGATGCACCAGTAGGTGCCCAGGACCACGGGCACGGCGACGACGCCCAGCGTGGTGCGGGCCACGGTCCGGCACTTGGCGCGCAGCGGCTGGAAGGGACGGTAGACCGGCGGCGTTGTGACGATGGAGTCGGTGGTCGGCGAATTGGCGGGAGGCACGGCTTCAGCACCGGCAGCGGTACCGACCAGCGAAGCGACGTAAAGCAGGCAAGCGGGAACGATCAAGCGGTTCATGACAGTCTCCATTCCGTTGGAAGAAACTCGATCCACACGGACAGGAGCGTCGGAAACGCGGCGATATAACGCAGGAACTCGCTTTTGCGACTCACGACTGAATTTCGCGCCACGCGAATCCGGTGCGCCACTCCGTACCACCCGCCAGGTACGACCGGAACGCTTGCCGGACTTGCTCTTGTGTGACGTGGCCGATCGCCCGAAACTGTGGTCCGCCCTCTCGATACTCCAGCAACCACGGGTCGGAGTCGTGCGCTTGCATGAAGGCGCGGCACGCCTCGCCGGGTTGCCAGTCGTTGCCCGCCTGGATGAACCGGTCATCCGAAGCACTGAGAACGGCAAATTTGCCGAAGGCGTCCGACGCCAGCGTCTCGTCCAGCACGGCGGCGTTCACGTCTGGTACGTCGCCCAGTTCCTCGGTTGTCAACTTCATTGGTTCCCTCCTTTGTTGGTCCCGAGCATAGTGCCTGACCTACTTGGTATCGTCATTCCCCAATCACCTTGACCAGCACCCGCTTGGGCCGACGGCCGTCGAACTCGCCATAGAAAATTTGCTCCCAGGGGCCGAAGTCGAGCTTGCCCTTGGTGATGGCCACGACCACTTCACGGCCCATGACCTGGCGCTTCATGTGGGCGTCGGCGTTGTCCTCGCCGGTGCGGTTGTGCCGGTAGCGCTGTGGCGAGGCGTCGAACGGGGCCAGCCCTTCCAGCCATTGCTTGTAGTCCGCGTGCAACCCCGGTTCGTCGTCGTTGATGAAGACTGATGCGGTGATGTGCATGGCATTGCACAACACCAAGCCCTCCTGCACGCCGCTCTGGCGGACGACTTCCTCGACCTGCGGCGTGATGTTCAGGAAGTCCATGCGGGCCGGGACGTTGAAGGTCAGGTAGTCGGTGCGCGATTTCATGGCGGTGAGTCCCCTTTCGCACAAACCTGAAGCGCCAGCGAAGGATACTATATCCTTCGCTGGCGCTTCAGGCTGGTACCAGACTTATCCACCGGCTGCAAACTTGATGTGTTTGGGGCAGTTCCCTCGCTGAAACGACGGCAGCGCTACTTGCGTTCCTCCAGCACCTGGCGGACCTTCTTGAGCAGCGTCGTCGGCGTGTAGGGCTTTTGCAGGAAGGCGACCTCGGCTTGCAGGATGCCGTGCCGCACCACGGCGTCGTCGGTGTAGCCGCTCAGGTACAGCACCTTCATGCGCGGCAGCCGGGGTTGCAGGGCTTCGGCCAGTTGCCGGCCGCTCATGCCGGGCATCACCACGTCGGTCACCAGCAGGTCGATGGCGTCCTCGTGCCGGTCGGCTAAGCGTAAGGCTTCCGGGCCGCTGGCCGCCGACAGGACGTGATAGCCTTGCGCCTGCAAGGCCAGCAGGGCGACTTCCCGCACGCCGTCCTCGTCCTCGACCAGCAGCACCGTCTCTCGACCCTGGCCGACGGGGCTGGGCTGAGGCACGGGGGCGGGCGCCGCCGCTGCTTCCCCCACCAGCGGGAAGAAGAGCTTGAACGTCGTCCCCAACCTGATCTCGCTGTAGACATCGATATGGCCGTTGCTCTGCTTGACGATCCCGTGGACCACGGACAACCCCAACCCGGTCCCCTGGCCCACGCCCTTGGTCGTGAAGAACGGCTCGAAGATGCGGGATTGGACTTCTGCCGGCATGCCGACGCCCGTGTCCGTGACGGTCAGCAGGACGTACCGCCCGGGTGGGACCTCGCCGTGCATGTTGAGGTATGCTTGGTCCAGTTCCACGTTCTGCGTCTCGATGGTCAGCCGACCGCCCTGCTGCATGGCGTCGCGGGCGTTGACGGCCAGGTTCATCAGCACCTGGCCGATCAGGCCGGGGTCCGCCTGGATGCGGCTTGGGCCGGCTTTCAGCACCGAGGTCAGGACGATATCCTCACCGATCATGCGGCGCAGCATCTTCTCCGTGTCCTTGACCACGGCGTTGAGGTCCAGCAGCTGCATTTCCAGCACCGCCCGCCGGCTGAAGAACAGCAGCTGGCGGGTCAGGCCCGCCGCCCGCTCCCCCGCGTCGCTGATGGCCTTGACGGCCGCCCGTTTCAGATCATTGGCGGGCATGGAGGCGAGCAGCATTTCGCAGTAGCCGGAGATGATGGTGAGCAGATTATTGAAGTCGTGCGCCACGCCGCCCGCCAGCTGGCCGACGGCCTCCATCTTCTGCGCTTGCCGGAGCTGGTCCTCCAGCTTGCGCTGTGCGGTGATGTCCTTGACGACGCCGGTGAAGTAGCGCTCGCCTTCCAGGAAGAACTCGCTGACCCCCAGTTCGATGGGGAACGTCGAGCCATTCTTGCGGCGGGCGACGACTTGCCGGCCGATGCCGATGATCTTGGCGACTCCGGTGCGCAGGTAGTTGGCGAGGTAGCCGTCGTGTTCGCCCTGGTACGGTTCGGGCATCAGCAGCTTGACGTTCTGGCCGAGCACCTCGGCCTCCTTGTACCCGAACAGCTTCTCCGCCGCCAAATTGAACGACCGGATGATGCCCCGGTCGTTGATGCCGATGATGCCGTCCAGCGCGTTGTCCAGGACCGCCGTCAGCAGGACTTCCGACCGCTTCCGCTCGGTGAGGTCGCGGGTGATCTTGGCGAACCCCATCAACACCCCCGCCTCGTCGCGCAGGGCGGTGATGACCGTGTTCGCCCACAGCTTTGAACCGTCCTTCCGCAACCGCCAGCCTTCTTCCTCGCACCGGCCCTGGGCCGCCGCGATTTCCAGTGCCTGCGCGGGCTTGCCCTGCTCCCGGTCCTCGGCGGTGTAGAAGACCGAGAAGTGCTGGCCGAGAATCTCGTCGGCCTGGCACCCCTTGATCCGCTCGGCGCCAGGGTTCCAGGTGGTGATGTTGCCGGCCGTGTCGAGCAAGTAGATGGCGTAGTCCTTGACCGTCTCGACCAACAAATTGACCTGGTCCCTGTCTTGCGGCGACAGCGGTCGGGTGGCTTTGGCCTCACTCCCCGCCGCCGCTGTCGGTTCCGCAGCTTCGACGGTCGAGTCGATGTAGCCCTGGAAGCTCCCCTCCTGCCCGAGCCACGGCGACCCCTTGTCCACGACCCAGCGGTAGACACCGTCCGCGCGCTGCAAGCGATATTCCATCACGAAGGGCTGGCGGGCGGCGAACGCGGTGTGGTAGAGGTCGAGACAGCGCTGGCGGTCGTCGGGATGCACGCCCTCCGCCCAGCCGTCGCCGGCTTCCTGTTCCAGGGTACGTCCCCGGAACTCCAGCCAGGCTCTATTGAAGTAGTGGCAGCGCGCGTCCGGGCCGGAAAACCACAGCATGACGGGTGTGGCGTCGGCCAGGGAGCGCTGCGCATCCGACAGAGGGAGAGCAGTCGGTTGCATGGCGAACCTTGCCATACCAACCCGGTTGGTCGTCCGCGAACCAACCGCTGGCGTTGTGGTACGGCGTGCCAGCAGGAAAAGGTGGGGCGAGGCAACCTCCCGGACTTCCTCGCGGGCGGCGAAAAGACCACGCGCGCGCCGACAAGGAGTGATGTGATTTAATCTGCCATAAGTTGTCGGCGAA
>JAEUIF010001287.1 GCA_016795185.1 Planctomycetia bacterium
AACGGGGCCATCGACCGGCTCTACGTCCACTCGCCGGATCGCCTGGCTCGCAAGTACGCCTACCAGGTCTTGCTCGTCGATGAGTTCCAGCGCTGCGGCGTAGAGTTGATCTTCCTCAATCGCGAACTGGGGCGCTCCCCGGAAGATGATCTGCTCTTGCAAGTGCAAGGCATGGTTGCCGAGTACGAGCGGGCCAAGATCATCGAGCGCAGCCGGCGCGGCAAACGGCACGCCGCCCAACATGGTTCGGTGAATGTCTTGAGTGGCGCGCCCTATGGCTACCGTTACATCACCAAGTTCGAGGGCGGTGGTAGCGCGCGCTACGAGGTGATCCTGGAGCAAGCGCGCGTCGTCCGGCAAATCTTCACCTGGGTGGGGCAGGAGCGCTGCTCGCTGGCCGAGGTGTGCCGGCGCTTGCAACGCCAAGAGATTCCTTCGCCCACCGGCAAGAGCTACTGGGATCGCACCACCGTCTGGGGGATGTTGAAGAACCCGGCCTACCTGGGGACAGCCAAGTTTGGTAAGACCCAGAGCGGGCCGCTGCGGCCACGCCTGCGGCCGCAGCGTAACGCGGCCGAGCAACCCCGCCGGGCCTACTCGGTCTACGACAGCGCCGCCGGCGGGACGCCTATTGACGTATCGGCCTTGGTGGACGAAGCCTTGTTCGCGGCCGTAGCCGAGCAACGGGAGGAGAACCGCCAGCGTGCCCGGCAACGGCAGCGCGGGGCACGTTATCTGCTGCAAGGCTTGCTGAAGTGCCAGCACTGCGGCTATGCCTTCTACGGCAAACCGGTGAGCCGGTCGGCCGGCAAGGGCAAGAAACGCCGCTACGCTTACTACCGCTGCATCGGCACGGATGCCTATCGCTTTGGCGGCGCACGGCTGTGCTGGAACAAGCAGCTGCGCACGGACCTGCTGGAAGAAGCGGTCTGGAAGGATGTCTGTGCCTTGCTCAGCGATCCCGCAAAGATCGCGCAGGAATACCAGCGGCGACGGACCGGGCAGCAGCGCGGCGCCGCCGGCAAGAGTCAGGAGTCGCTGACGAAGTTGATGCAGAAGGTCAAGCGCGGGATCGCGCGGTTGATCGACGCCTATCAGGAAGGACTACTGGACAAGAAGGAATTTGAACCGCGCATCCAGCAAGCCAGGGATCGCCTGGGCAAATTGCAAGGCGAGGCCGACGCCCAGGCGGCAGCGGAAGCCCAGGAGCAAGAATTGCGATTGGTGATCGGACACCTGCAGGAGTTTGCGGAGCGCATGCGTTGCGGCTTGGCCGAATGCGATTGGTCAACGCGCCGCGACATCATCCGTGCGTTGGTCAAGCGAGTGGAGGTAGACAAGGAGGAGGTCCGGGTGGTGTACCGGGTGAGTCCGCCCCCTTTTGCTAAAGGCCCCGAAGGGGGCCGTTTGCCAGATTGTGGGAGGGGCGGCGTCACCGCTGCTGGCGAACCTGCTTCTGGACGACCTGGATCGGGAACTCGAACGGCGCGGGCACCGTTTCTGCCGTTACGCGGATGATGGCCACATCTATGTGCAATCGCTGGCGGCGGGGGCACGGGTGTTGGCGTCGGTAACGACGTATCTCGAAGAGCAGTTGCGGCTGCGGGTCAACCGCGCCAAGAGTACGGCGGCGCCGGTCGAGGAACGCAAGTTCCTGGGGCATCGCCTGCTCGGGGACGGCACCCAGACGATTGCTCCCCAGAGTCTGGAACGCGCGCAGGACCGGGTCCGTGCCATCACGCGCCGCAATCGAGGCGTGAGCTTCGCGCAAGTGGTGCGCGAACTGAACTCGTTCCTGACGGGCTGGGTGACCTACTTTCGCTTCGCGAAGGCCAAGGGCGTCCTGACCGACTTGGGCAGTTGGGTCCGCCGCAAACTGCGCTGCGTGCGGTTGAAGCAACGGAAGCGGGCCAAGTCGATCGCTGACTTCCTGCACGGTCTGGGGGTCCCTTGGAACCAGTGTTGGACGACGGCGGCGTGCGGCAAAGGCTGGTGGCGGATGGCACACACACCCGCTGCTCAACAAGGGATGAGCAACGCCTGGTTCCAGGCTCAAGGCTTGGTGAATCCTCTGGACCGGTATCTACTGTTACAACATTAACGGAAACCGCCGGATACGGTGAGTACGTCCGGTGGTGTGGGAGGACGGCGGGGGCGACCCCGCCTCCTACCCGATTTGTTGCGTCCTGGTCGAATACCACGACCATCGAAAGGCAAAGTCAGTCAAGAATGAGGTTGCAGCGACTGGCAATCACCGGGCGCTATCCAATGGTTCCCTGGTGGCATACCACGGGAAGTCACTCGGCAGCACCGGTGAACGGCGGAACCTGGACGCAGCCTGTAGCGACTGATCGAGCGAACAAGAAGCCGAGGCAGGAGGGGAGAGGTGTCCCGCGCCGTGCGGCGACCGGGGTTCACCGTGCGGGCGCGGCGCGCCTCCCAGCGAACCCCGGTGGATCGTTGCTTACGGGCGGTGTGCGGGTTGGCTGCGGCGTCGCCTCCAACCTGCCAGCGCGAGTAAGCCTGCACCCAGCGCGCCGGAAACCAGGGTCGCGGGTTCCGGATTGTGGGTGAATGGGGGGTCTTTACCGTCCTTGGGGTCTTTACCGTCCTTGGGGTCTTTACCGTCCTTGTCGTCAGGATCCTTGGGCAGTGGCGGCGGCGTTTCGCCCCACGGCAGGAACAACACCAGGGCGGCGGCGACGGCGGCATCGGCGTCGGCGGTCGGCAGCACGGCGGGCACGCGGGGAGCACCGCGTGCTTGCGGCGCAGGGCCGCTGGTCGTCAGCACCAGCATACCCAGCAGCACGGCAGTGCAGGCTTCCGGGCAGCGTTTCATGGCATGGCCTCCTTGCGTTCCGGGCGGTCCTCCTTAGGGAAGGACGGCGCAACTCTCCGCTCCGGCAGCGGAATTGACACGAACTTCAGCGTTATAATCGGTGCCCCGCGCCGGGTTAACCCCAGTTTCCCCGTCGGTCGCCTGACGGCGCGTCCGGCGCGCAAGCGGCGCTGGTCGGCACTTGAATCAAAATGTCGGCATGTCCGCCCCGGCCAGGACCGGTAATCCAGGGATGCCGGGGATGCTGGTCGTAGTTGCCGAAATGGTTCGTCTGGTGAAACCAGGCGAGCTTTGGCCTGGTGTCGCCTCCCTTCGCTGGTCGAATCTCTCTGGTGAAAGCCACGCACCCTTTGCATTCCACAACAGGCAGCGCCTCGACAGGCCGTGGCGGCAGACGAAACTCGGTCGGCTTGGGGACACCGGGCAGGCAAGGACGCCGGCTCCCCGCGCAGTCCACGGAGGGATTCGACAATGAGGCGCTTTCTAGCCGGCAGTCTGGGATGGTCGTTGACCTGGTTGGCCGCCACTACGACGGCCGCCGAACCCTGGCCCGCGCCCTGGAGGCCCGCCGGCTCCCCGGCGGCAGCCGCAACCCCCGCCCCCAGTGCGGGCGGCGTCAGCCTCGGCCGGCCGCAAGCGGTCAACGTGCTGCCGCCCGCACCGAGTCCTGAACCGCGGCCGTTGCCGGCCGCCATCGATCCGCAGGTGCAGCAAACGGGCTTCCGCGCCGAGCAGCCCCGCCCGCTGCCGCGCTGGGAACAGACGCCCGTCGCGACCGACTTCGCGCCCCGGCCGCAGCCGACGCCGACCGTCAGCCGCAAGGTCGTCGTCTCCGGCGGCAGCGAGTTCGCCGCCGACCAGGCCCCGCTGGCCAGGGCTGCCGTTCCCGCCAGCGGGACGGTCGTCGTTAGCAGCGCTCCCGTCGCGCAGCCGGTGGTCAGCGGCGGCAGTGTTCCGGCGCCGGTGCCGGGCGGTACGGTCATCAACTGGATGGGGCCGGAAGCGGCTTACGGTGAAGCGCCTTACGTGGACGGCTTCTCCGGCGGTTATGCCGGCGGCGCGAACTGGCTCTACGCCCGCGCCGAGTATCTTCTCTGGGGCCTGCGCGACCAGAAGTACCCCGTGCTCGTGACCACTGCCCCGGCGGGCGGCACGGGCATCCTAGGCGATCCGGGCACCGTCATCCTCTTCGGCGGCGACAGCATCAGCACGGGCGCTTTTCACGGCGGCCGGTTCACCCTCGGCTTCTGGTGCGACCCCGAACAGTGCTGGGGCATCGAGGCGAACTACTTCCGCCTCGGCGAGCAGTCCGTTCGTTTCAACGCGGACTCCGGCACCTTCCCGCTGCTGACCCGGCCGTTCTTCGACGTCAACAACGGCGTCGAATCGGTTGAACTCACCGCCGCGCCGGGCCTGGCCACCGGCGCCGTCAGCATCGTCGCTCCCAGCAGCTTGCAAGGCGCGGAGTTGAACCTGCGCTGTAACTGGTGTCGCACCTGCGTCGGCAACCTCGACTTCCTGATCGGCGGTCGCTGGCTCAGCCTCGACGAATCCCTGACCATCACCGAGGATGTCACGGTCAATCCCAACGTCGATCCCGCTCTTCTGCCGCCGGGCGTGCTGCCGGGCGACCGGGCGCTGGTGGTGGACGAGTTCATCACCAAGAACCAGTTCTACGGCATCCAGTTCGCCCTCGACTGGGAACGCCGGCTGGCACCCCGCTGGGTGTTGAACGTGCGGCCCAAGCTCGGCGTCGGCGTGACGCAGCAGACGATCAACATCAACGGCTACCAGGTGGTGACCGGCGTGGACGGCACGCAGGAGTTCTTCGTCGGCGGTCTGCTGGCGCTGCCGAGCAACATCGGCCGCGTCTCGCGCACCCGCTTCGCCGTCACCACGGAACTCAACGTGAACCTCGGCTACGAGGTCACCGACTCGCTGACCCTGTTCGCCGGCTACAGCATTCTCTACTGGAGCAACGTGGTGCGGCCGGCTGACCAGATCGACCGCCAGCTGAACATCAACCAGATTCCGAACTTCAGCCGTTCGCCCAACCCCGGCGCGGTGCGCCCGCTCAACCCAGTGCGCGAAACCGGCGTCTTCGCCCACGGCTTGAATCTCGGCCTGGAGTACCGCTATTGATTCGCGCTCGCCCTCGCAGCGCAACGCTGGGAAGCACGTCCCTCGGTACGCCGAGGGCGTGCGGAACCCGAAGCGACTTCACTTCCGGCCAGTGGCGAGTCTCACGCACGCCCTCGGCGTACCGAGGGACGTGCCTCCCCGCCGCGCAACGAAAACGGCCCGGCACGATGATCGCGCCGGGCCGTTGTGCGTTGCCGGGCTTGAATTGCCTTACTCGGCGATCAGCTTCTTGATCGTTTCTTCAATAGCCTTGGCGTTGTCCTCGCCCGAGCCGACCTTGACCAGCCGGACGATGCCCTTCTTGTCGATCACCACCGCCGTCGGGATGCCGGTGACGTGGTAGGCTTCGTACAGCTTCTTCTGCTCTTCCTTATCCAGGGCCAGCAGCAGGTGGCTCAGCTTGTGGTGGGCGGCGAAATCCTTGAGCATCACCTGTTCCTGGTCCTTGGTCAGTTTCTCGGTCGCCTTGGTCAACTTGCCCTTTTCCTTGTCGAAGCCGAAGCGTTCGTAGTAGCCGGTGACGCCGACGATCACCAGACCCTGGTCCTTGAAGTTGCTGGTCCAGTCGCGCAGGTGCGGGAAGGTGTTGATGCACGGGCCGCACCAGACGGCCCAAAAGTCGAGCAGCACGACCTTGCCCTTGAGGTCGGCCAGGTTCTGGACCTTGCCGTTCAGAGCGAAGTCGGCCTTGAAGTCCGGCGCGGCCTTGCCAACCAAGGCGGCCTGTTCTTCCTTCTGGGCCGGGGCCAACCCGACCACGGCCAGCAGCACGGCCAGGGAGGCGAACTTCACGAGCATCGGAGTGCGGATCAAGGCAGTCTCCCGGAAGGTGAGGGACGGCATCACTGCACGGTCGTCCACGAACCGTCGCGATGCGCAGTATCGGCATGAAGGCGAAGGTAGCAAGGTAGACGACGAGCAACGGGATTTCCAACAGGATGCGCTGAAAAACTTGTTTTGTCGCCGTCGTAGGTCGGGCTTTCCAGCCCGACACGCAGCGCCGGCGCTGTGCGGCAGAATTGTGACAGGGCAGCGCAGGCGCTGCGAGACGCCGGTGCTGTATGTCGGGCTGGAAAGCCCGACGTACCAGGGATGATTCAGTGCAGCGTTTGCGGCGGGCCCGCGTTGCGGCGCATCTCGTTGATGTGCAGGTGCGCCTGGCGGGTCGGTTCCGGCAGGCGATAGCCCCGGCAGGTTTCCAGCACCACCCTCACGGCGCTCGGCAAATCGATGAGGTGCCCGGCCGAGACGTAGACCGGCTGCACGGCAGTCTTCGTGCGCACCACCTGGCCGATCACTGCTTGCTTGTCCAGCAAGGGCGACGTGGAACCGGCGGCTTTGTTCGGTTCCTGAAACTTGCCGGTCAGCAGGCTCTTGGCGCAACCGATGCACGGGACTTGCAGCCACAGTCCCATGTGCGAGGCGATGCCCAGGCGGCGCGGGTGGGCGATGCCCTGGCCATCGAACATCACTGCGTTCGGAGTGGTTTGCAGCTTGCCGAAGGCCAGCAGCAGGGCAGGTGCTTCGCGGAACGACAGGAAGCCGGGAATATACGGAAACGTGGTTTCGTGAATCGCCCCCGCCGTCTCGACGATGCTGCCGTCCGCCACCTTGATGACCACGACCGCCGCGTAGATCGTATTCGAGAAGCGGTTGTACGAGACGTCCGCGCCGGCGACGAGTTCGCAGCGCGGCAGCGGGCGCGTCACATCGATGCGCGCGGCGAATTCGCGCTGCAACTCGGCGGCCTCGGACGGCGACAGGTCCCAGCGGTGCAAGTTGTTGATGTTCATGGCTTATCTGGATTCTCGCCGATCTCCGTGATATTCCGCAAGGGGTCTCGCCTGAAACGACAGCGCGAGACCGTGCCTGGTTCGGCGAGCGGAGGTCAACGAACATGGACGTTCGCGGCAAATGGGGTAAGCGGGATGGCATCCCGCGACCGGAGTTTCTCCAGCGACTGGGCCGTCGCGCTTCGTGGGCGACCTTCGGTTTTGGTATGCTGTGCATCCTGGGAGTGGCGGCGGTAATGTTTGCCTTGACGGCCTGCCGGGCGTTTCGGTGAGGTGGGTTGAACGAGGACTTTGACCTGGCTCGCGGCGGTTGCGCCCGGCAACTCCGCGCAAATGAAACTAGACTAGCTGATAGCTGACAGCTATCAGCTATCAGCTATTCAAAACATCGTTTCGCTGCCTCAATTTAAGGATTTGCGAGCCTTCGATTGCATCAGCGCCAGCAAGTCGGCCACGCGCAAGTATTCGTCCAGTTCCGCTCCCTCGGTTGTGGTCAGCGTACCCGCGCTCGCCTTGGCGGAAAGCTCCGTCATGCGTTCATGGTCGGTTCGGGGAAAGCGCAGGCCCAGAATCGAGCGGGCCGCGTCCGACGACAGTCCACCGCTATCAGGTTCGAGAAGCCGGCCCAAGATGGCCGCGCTGGAGTTGGTGAACATGGCAACCTCGCCCGCAACCGCGCAATGGAATGCTCCGGTTCGACTATAACAAAGTGGGGCCTGGGCGGGCAACGAACGACTCCGAAGGAATGATTCCCATGATCCTCCGCGATTACACCTTCCTCGGCACCACCCGCAGCCTTTGCCCCCAGTGCCGGCGGCTCGTGGAAGCGAAGATCGTCGTGCGCCAGGGGCGCGTTTACTTTCGCAAGCGCTGTCCCGAGCATGGCACCTTCGAGGACTTCGTGTGCTCGGATGTGAACTACTACGACCGCCATGAGTTCGACCAGCCGGCCCGCGCGCCCCGGCACTACGGCGTGCTGCCCGACAAGGGCTGCCCCTACGATTGCGGCCTCTGCACCGAGCACGAGCAGCACACCTGCATTGCTCTCGTCGAGGTCACGTCCAACTGCAATCTGAAGTGCCCGATGTGCTTCGCGGAATCCGGGCCGGGCGGTGAGCACATCGACTTCGCCACGTACACGAAGATGGTGGACCGCTACGTCCACCTCGAAGGCGTCGCCGACGTGCTGCAACTTTCCGGCGGCGAGCCGACCCTGCACCCCGACCTCGTCCGCATGGTGCGCTACGCCTACGAGCAGCCGATCGCCGTGGTCATGATTAACACCAACGGCATCCGCCTGGCGCACGATCACGCCCTGCTCGAACAGCTGGCCACCATGCGCGACCGGCTGGAAATCTACCTGCAATTCGACGGCTTCGAGCACGCGACCTCGGAACAACTACGCGGCGAGCAA
>JAEUIF010001306.1 GCA_016795185.1 Planctomycetia bacterium
CGAGGCTATCGATAGCGGGCGCGCGGCCCGCGTGCTGCAACAGCTGGCTGCCAGCTCGCAGCTGCCCTAGTGCAATTTCAAGGGAGTTGTCGCGCAACAGATAGTCTTACTGGGTGCCATGCCCACGGCTTTGCGTGGGCATGGGAGCGTCACAGGCTTCCCATGCCCACGCAAAGCCGTGGGCATGGCACCCAGACTACTGATTGAGCAAGAGGTCTCTTGCACCTGCCTTAGCGGGCGGCCAGGCGGCTGCACTTCACGCGCTGCCCTTCGGCGATCTCGCCCTTGTTGCTGACGATCAGTTCCTCGGTGCCGTCCAGCGGGATTTCCCGGCCGTCGATCAGCTTCACGACTTCCAGCTCCTTGCCGTCGTCGTAGCGGATACGCACCTTCTGGCGCTGGGCCACGCCGTCGATCACCTGGATGATGAAGTTCTCGCCGCGCCGGCTGTAGACCGCCGTGGCCGGGATCGCCTGGGCGTTCTCGATTTTTTGCAGCACGACGGTTGCCTCGCCGTACATGCCGGGCAGCAGCTTGCCCGTGGGGTTGTCGAGGTCGATTTCCACCTGGCGGGTGCGTGACTGCGTGTCCAGCGACGGGCTGACGCGGGAGACCTTGCCCTGGAGCCGCCAGTGCTCGCGCGTGTCGAGGCGCATCTCCGCCTCGGCTTCGGGCTGGACGAAGATCGCTTCCCGTTCGGGCACTTGCAGCACGACCTTGACCTTGTGAATGTCGATGATGCTGAGCAGCGGGCGGGACTGGCCGGTGCTGGCGTTCTGAACAAAGTCGCCCTCATCAACGGTCCGGTAGGCAATCGCGCCGTCGAACGGGGCGCGAATCTGCGTGTAGGCGGCGAGGATCTTGGCCCGTTCCACTTCATCGCGCGCAACGTGGACGCGCGCTTCCTTGACGACAATATCGGCATGGGCGTTCGCCAACCTTGACTGTGCCACGGTCAATTCGGCCTGCTTCTCGTCCACCAACTCGTCCGTCACGGTGCGTTTCGCCGCCAGTTCCCGAATCCGCGCTAGCTGCTTGCTCTGCAAAGTTACCGCCGCTTCGTAAAGCCCCAGGTTGGTGCGCGCCTGGACCAGCTCGGCCTCGCACTGCTTCAGCAGCGAGCTTTTCTGGGTCACGTCCTGATGCAACTCGGGCACATCCAGCTCGACCAGCACCTCGCCCGCCTTGACCGCGGAGCCGAGGTCCTTGAGCGGCGGCTGCCAGGGCGGTACGCCGCGCACCCCCATCGCGCTCGCGACCTGGGCCAGGGGCGTCTTGGACGCGGTCGGCGGCGCCAGCAGCGGCACGGTCGGCGGCGACTTGCCGGGCGATACGTCCGGCGTGGCGGTTTCGCGCGCCAGCCGTTTGATGTAGCCGGATACCTTGGCGTACAGCTCGGCCTGCGCCCACGGCCGCAAACTGCCCGGCTGCTCCAGCGACTTCACCAGCGTCTTGCGCTGGGGCATAACGGTGTTGACCGACAGCGCTTGCCCGTCGGGGTCGTGATAGTTCCGCATCTGCGCGCCGCGTTCGGCCGCGGACTGCGACGGATGCGCGCCGATCAGCGACGGCAGGAACACATAGCCCAGCGCGCCGAGGCCGACGGCGCTGACGCCCGCCAGCACCCAGGTCCGCCAGGGCATCCGACGGTTGGCCGCGTCCGTGCGCCGCGGCGGCGTGTGAGGTTCTTCCTGGACCAGCGTGGGCGGTTGAGAGTCGTTCATCGGCGGCCATCCCCACGGAAGAAATTTGGACAATCGAGCATTACGGCGCAAGCCGTGCATGATTCGCGGTGTTCCTTATGGTAACCCACGGCGGCGCGTCCTGCCGCTGGTAAGTGCCAGCCAGCGCGGCGAACGGAGGAGAACGTCATGTTGCACATCGACAGCATCCTGCACCCCACCGATTTTTCCGCTCACTCCGAGCATGCCTTTCGTCTCGCGTGCTCGCTGGCGCGGGACCATCAGTCCCGCCTCGTGATCCTGCATGTCGCGGCTACCCTGGGACCGGAACAGGTCACCATGGGCGAGGCCATGACCCAGCTCGAACCCGAAGGCCATCGCGCCCGGCTGCGCGATGAACTGCATCAGGTGAAATCTCCCGATCCGCGCCTGACCGTCGAGTATCGCCTGGCCGAAGGCGACCCTGCCGCCGAAATCATCCGCGCGGCGGCCGACCTCGGCTGCGGCCTGATCGTCCTGGGCACCCACGGCCGCACCGGCTTGCAGCGCCTGCTGATGGGCAGCGTCGCCGAGCAGGTATCCCGCAAGGCGTCCTGCCCGGTGCTGACCGTCAAATCGCCGCTGCCGCTGGCGGAAACCTGAGCACCCGGACGCGGTCGCGCATCATTTCCAGGCGAGCGGCGGGCGTCAGCCCGCTGTTTACCCCTGATTGGATTGCCCATTTCCGATGGTTCCAACAGCGGGCTAACGCCCGCCGCTCGCCTGGAAACGCAACACCCCATGCAGGCGGCGTACCTGGCTCAGCCATGCGTCGGCGCCGGTTCGGCCGCCGGCGCGTCGGCGGCGTGCGGCACGTCCTTGTTCAAAATCGTGTACATGATCGGCACTACAAACAGTGTCAGCACCGTCGAGGCGAGCAGGCCGCCGACCACCGCCCGGCCCAGCGGGGCGTTGGCCTCGCTGCCCTTGCCCAGGGCCAGCGCCATGGGCAGCAGACCAAGGAAGGTCGCCAGGAAGGTCATCAGGATCGGCCGTAGGCGGATGGCCGCCGCCGTGGTGATGGCCTTGTAGACCGAGGCGCCCAGCTCGCGCTGCCGGTTGGCGAAATCGACCAGCAGCGTGGCGTTGGCCACCACGATGCCCACCATGAAGATCACGCCCATCAGCGATTGCACGTTCAGCGTCGTCCGTGTCAGGAACAGCGTCACCAGCACGCCGATCAGGCCGAGCGGCACCGCGAACATGATGATGAGCGGGCTCAGCCAGGACCGGAACTGGGCCACCATCAGCAGGTAGACCAGGACCGAGGCCAGCGCCAGGCCGAAGCCCATGTTGCCAAACGATTCCTGCATCCGCTGAAATTCGCCGCTCATGCGGACGACCATGCCCTTGGGCAGTTCCACGTCGCGCAGCTTCTTCTGAATGTCCCCCGCGATGCCGCCGATGTCGCGGCCGTCCGTGTTCACCATCACGCTGATGATATTGGCCAGGTTGTCGTGGATGGCTTCGGCCGGGCCGGAGTCCAGGCGGCGGAAGTTCACCAGCGAGCCGAGCTTGACCGATTCGGCCGAGCGCGGCCCGCGAATCGAGATGCTGCGGACCTCCTCCAGCTTGGTTTCCGGCTTTTCCTCGTACTGGACGGCAATGAAGTACTGGTTGCCACTCTTGGGGTCGATCCAGAAGTTGCGGTCCACCTGGATGCTGGAATTCAGGGCGGTGGTCACGGTCTGGAACACGTCGCGGACGTCGAGTTCGAGCATCTCGGCCTTCTTGCGGTCGATCTCGATCATCATCTGCGGATAGTCGAGCCGCTGCTGGATGCGCACATCCACCGCGCCGGGAATGGTGGCGACCCGGTCGCGGATTTCGCGGGCCTTGCGGTTCATGGCCTGGGTGGAACCGCCGTTGACCTGGATGTCGATGGGTGAACTGGCGCCGTAGTTCAGCGCGGCCGACACGATGCCGCCCGTGTCGAAGTTGATGCGCAGGTCGGCGAAGTCCGGATCGTGCTGCTGCAATTCCTGGAACTTGCGGCGCAGGTCGGAGGCGAACTGCTGCGCCGTTTTCGAGCGTTCATCCGTCAGCTGGATTTTCACCACGGCGTCCTGCGGGCCGGCGTTGGGCGTGTAGGCCGCGGACCAGTTGGTCGTCACGCCGAGTTCCGAAACGATCATGCGCAGGTCGCCCGGCGGAATCTCCTGGCGGAGAAAGCGCTCGAACTTGTCCACGCGCTCGCTGGTCCTTTCGAGCTTGGTGCCGGTCGGGCAGCGGACGAACACGGTCAGCTGGCCGCTGTCCACCTGTGGAAAGAACTCCTGGCCGATGAAGGGCAGCAGGCCGAGCGAGGCCAGGAACAGCGCACTGATGCACGTGAGGAACAGCGCCCGCCGCTGCAAGGACCAGGCGAGCAGCGCCTCGTAGCGGCGCGTCATCCAGGTCAGGAACAGCTCGACGCGATGGTGCAGCCGACGGCCCCAGCCGGCGGGATGCGGGTCGTCGCCGGGGTGCTCGCCGCCGTGCCCCTTGAGCCAGGCGGCGCAGCGGGCGGGCACGAAGGTCAGGGCCAGGAACAGCGACGCGATCATCGAGAAGGCCACGGCCAGGGCCAGCGGCCGGAACAGAAACTTGCCCATGCCGGGCATCAGCGCCAGCGGCACGAGCACGATGATGGTCGAGAGCGTGGCGACCAGGGCCGGCTGGGCGACTTCGCCCGCGCCGTCCTCGGCGGCCTGGGCGGGCGACTTGCCCAGCGTCAGGTGGCGGTGGGTGTTCTCCAGCACCACGATGGCGTTGTCCACCAGCGGGCCGATGGCCAGCGCCAGTCCGCCGAGCGTCATCACGTTGATGGTGTTGCCGGTCGCGGCGATGGCGGCGAGGGCCGCCAGCACGGCGAGGGGGATCGACAGCGTGGCGATCAGCGTCGTCCGGAAATCGCCGAGGAAGACCAGGATCATGCCGGCCGCGAGCATGGCGCCCAGCACCGCTTCGTGGACCAGGGCGTCGATGGCCTGGCGGACGTAGACCGACTGGTCCATGACCACGTCCAGCTCGACCCCTTCGGGGGCCCGCGTCTGCATCAGCGGCAGTTCCTTCTTCACGCTATCGACGACCGTCAGGCTGCTCGCTCCCTGCTGCCGGTAGATGGGGACGTACACCTGTGACTTACCGTTGATGCGCACCAGCGCGGTCTGGATGGCGCTGGCGTCGCGGGCTTCGCCGATGTCCTTGAGGAACACCTGGCGGTCGCCCTGGGCGCGGATGGGCAGTTCGTTCAAGTCCGCCACGTCGCGGACCATCGCGTTGGAATCGAGCTGGACTTCCTCGTCGCCGAACTTCGCGGTGCCGGCCGTGAGCATGGCGTTGTAATTGCGCAAGGCCCGCACCACGTCGAGCGGCGACATCTGCCGGGCTTCCATGTCGTCCGGGCGGACGTAGACCATGATGGTCCGTTCCCGGCCGCCGAAGGCGGTCGGCGCGATCACGCCGGGCAGGCCGCCCAGCTGGTTGCGCAGGTCGATGCGGGCCAGGTCTTGCAGCTGCGTCTCGCCCAGTTCGCCGCCCGGACAGGAGACGCTCAGGATGCTCAGCGGCAACGTGGCGGTCGGGTCGAAGGGCCGGACGATGGGCGGCAAGGTGCCGGGGGGCAGGGTCGGCAGGGTGCTGAGGGCCAGCGAGTTGACTTCGGTCAGGGCCGCGGCCGGTTCGATGTCGTCGCGGAAGTAGATGCGCACGATGCTGACGCCGACCATCGACTTCGATTCGACGCGCGTCACGCCGGTTGCCTGGCAGCACCAGCGCTCCATGCGGGTGGTGATGTTGCGTTCGATGACGTTGGCGGGCATGCCGGAGTAGAACGTCATCACCAGCACGCCGGGGCTCTTGAACACCGGCAGGATGTCCACCGGAATCTGCATCAACGAGACGCCGCCGGCTACCAGGAACAGCAGCGCGGCCACGCTGACGGCGTAGGGATTCTTGAGTGCCCCACGAACCAGAAACATCGTTGGGTCCCAATTGGTTCCGTCCGGCTTGGCCGCCGGGGTTGGTTTCGGTCCAGTCTAAGCGATCGCGCCGGGAGTGGGCAAGCGACGGACGGATGGATTCACGCCATCTTCAACCAGGAACCCCTGTCGGCCCGCGGGAGGCCCGACCCTGGCTGAGTCCGCACAGTCGCCTGCGAGGAGAAAGGGCCGGGCCGTCCCAGCGGACCGTCTCAGGAGTGAGAGCGACCATCGTTTCCGTGGACGTAGTTCCAGGCCGCGTTCTCGAGTGCCAGCCATTCTTCGAGGCGCAGGCTCATCAACGGACGGCCTTTCCAGAGGATGCGTTCGGCGGAGGAAGCCAGGCGGATCAGGCTCAGCAAGGGCGCGGCATGCCGTCGGCCGCAGTCCAGGCAAACCGGCGTCAGACCGTCCGCCAGCGCGATTTGCAAGCCCTGGGGCTGGTCGAACAGCCGGCCGCACAATGGACAGAGCGCTGGTTCGTTCGTGTCGCCGGTTTTGATGACGAAGCGCTGCATCACCTCTCCACTCCGATGGTTTGGCTCCAATCGCAAACGGCGCGCCGGAGTCGCCACGCGGCGAAACGCGGCGCAAATCATTGGAAGTAAATCGGTTGCGATTCTGAATCTCGCGGCGGGACGCTTTTCTCTCACGCGAAAAATGGGCGCGCTTTTGGCCAGTTCGGTGAATTATCGGCCGGTCGGCGCGCGGCGTCCCGCTGAGCGTGCCTTGCGTGTACGCTCGGTTTGTCTTCGGCGTATGCTTCGTGTATGCTGGGCGCAGTGGCGGCCTCCGACCGCCGCGCCTTCGCCTGAGAGCCTGTGCGAAAAGGGGACGGGACTCGTTGCCGGAACGGCCCGTAGGGTGCTTCGCACAACGAGTCCCGTCCCCTTTTCGCACAGGCTCTGAAGCGTGCGACCTACCCCTGAAGCCCGCGACTGGCCTTCCGGTCATTTCGGTCACGCTGTCTCCGGACATCGTCCATCCCACTCCCAGCGAGCCTGCCATGAACCGCCGCCTGCTGGTTGAAGTCACGGCCCCGGCGCTGCTGCTGGGCGGCTTGCTCTTCGGCGCCTGCCTGGTGGCGGTCTGGTACACCAACTACCTGGAAAGCAGCCTGGCCCGGGTCATTTCGCAGAACGTCGCGGGCCTGGAGGCGGCCCAGGAGCTGGAGATTCGGTTACGGCAGCTGCGCAGCCATACGTTCCTGTACCTCATCGAGCCGACGCCGCAACGCCTGGAGCCGATCGAGCAGGATCACCAACGCTTCGAGGAAGCTCTCGCCGAGGCACGCGCTTCGGCCCTTGGCCCGGCGGAGCAGACGTGCGTCCGCGACATCGAGGCCGGCTACCGGCGCTACCGGGACGAGCTGACCCAGCTGCGCGCCGCCGTCCTGAGCGACGGACCGCGCACGGATTTTGGCCGCCTGTCCGATCGGCACCCGATCCGATACGTCACCGAGCCGTGCCACGAATTGCTGCGGCTGAACAAGGAGGAAATGGCCCGCACCGCCCTGGAGAGCAACCGCACGATTCGCCGGGCGAACCTGATCGTGCTGCTGCTCGGCGTCGGCGGGCCGGCCGGCGGCCTGGTGCTGGGCTATCGCGTGTCGCGGCGGCTGGGGAAGTCGATCTACCGCCTGAGCGTCCGGGTCCAGGACATGGCCCAGCGGCTCGACCAGAAGGTCGCCAGCGTCAGCCTGCACGTGGACGGCGACATCGAGCACCTCGACCGGCAGATGCAGGACGTGGTCGGGCGCGTGGAGGAAGTGACCGAACGCTTGCAGCGCCAGCAGCGGCAGATGCTCCGCGCCGAGCAACTGGCGGCGGTTGGGCAGCTGGCGGCCAGCGTCGCGCACGAAATCCGCAACCCGCTGACTTCGATCAAGCTGCTGCTCGAAGCAGCCCTGCGGCCCGCCAACGCCAAGCCGCTCACGGCCGAGGACCTGCACATCCTGCACGAAGAAGCGGGGCGCATGGAATGCACCGTGCAGGCGTTCCTGAACTTCGCGCGGCTGCCCACGCCGCGGCGCGAGTGCTGCGACCTGGGCCAGATCATCGCGCAGGCGGTCGAGCTGATCCGGCCGCGCGCGCAGCAACAGGGCGTGGCGGTCGCGGTGCGGAGCCAGGCCGCGCTGGCCTGGGTGGACCGCGGCCAGCTGGGCACGGTGCTGGTCAATCTGTTGCTCAACGCCCTGGACGCGATGCCGGCCGGCGGCCGGCTGGAGGTGTTGCTGGAGCCGCGCGCGGGCGGTTTCGAGATCGCCGTCGCAGACACCGGCCCGGGCCTGCCCACCGAAGTGGCCGACCGCCTCTTCACGCCCTTTCTCACCACCAAACCCACCGGAACGGGACTGGGGCTCAGCATTTCCCGGCGAATTGTCGAAGAACATGAAGGACAACTGACCGCAAGGAACCGCGCCGAGGGAGGAGCGTGCTTCACGATTTCCCTGCCCGCCGGCGCGGCCCCCACGGAACGTTGAGGGGATGGAGGTGGACCGCGGCGCGCGCCGGGAGGGTTGGCGGACATGGCAAGCCTGCTTATCATCGACGACGAGAAGCACGTCCGCTACTCGTTCCGCAAGATCTTCGAGGGCGACAAGGGCCGCGTGCTCGCCGCCGCCACCGGGGCCGAGGGGATGCGGCTGTTCGAGGAGCAGCGGCCCGATGCGGTCTTCCTCGACTTGCAGTTGCCGGACTGCCGGGGGCTGGAGGTCTTCAAGCGCATTCAAGAGGTCGATCCGAAACGGCCGGTGGTCATCATCACGGCGCACGGCACCACGGACACGGCCATCGAGGCGATGAAGGCCGGCGCCTTCGACTATCTGCTCAAACCGCTCGACCTCGAACGGCTGAGCCAGGTCATCGACCGCGCCCTGGAAGCGTCGCGGCTGATGACCGCGCCGGCCATGCTGCCGCTGGAAGACGAGCGCGCCGACCGGATCGTCGGCCATTCGCCGGTGATTCAGGAGATGTGCAAGGTCATCGGCCGCACGGCCCCGCAGGACGTCAACGTCCTGATCCTGGGGGAAAGCGGCGCGGGCAAGGAACTGGTGGCGCGGGCGCTCTACCAGCACAGCCAGCGCGCGGAGCGGCCGTTCCTGGCCATCAACTGCGCGGCCATTCCGGAGGCGCTGCTCGAAAGCGAGCTGTTCGGCCACGAGCGCGGCGCGTTCACCGGCGCCGACCGGCGGCGCATCGGCAAGTTCGAGCAATGTTCGGGCGGCACGCTGTTCTTCGACGAAATCGGCGACATGGCCCCCGGCTTGCAGGCCAAGATGCTCCGCGTGCTTCAGGAGCAGCGCTTCGAGCGCGTCGGCAGCAACGAGACCGTGCAGACCCAGGTGCGCGTGCTGGCCGCCACCAATCAGGAACTCGACCGACTGGTGGACGAGGGCCGCTTCCGCAAGGACCTCTATTACCGCTTGAAGGTCGTGACCGTCCAGGTGCCGCCGCTGCGCGAGCGCCGGGAAGACGTCGCCGAGCTGGCGCACTACTTCCTGTACCGCTTCAACCGCGAACTGGGACTCGATTTTCGCGCCTTCGCGCCGGAAACCATCGAGGCGCTGGAGCGCCACGACTGGCCGGGCAACGTCCGCGAGTTGCAAGGCGTCATCAAGCAGGCGATGCTGCGCGGCGCGGGACCGGTGCTGCTGCCTGACCTCCTCCCGGTTGCCGCGACGCGGGCGCGGCCAGCCCCGGAAGCACCGGCAACGGGCGGCGGCGCTGCGGACCTGGATGGCCTGATCGAAGCGCTGGTCCAGGCGGAAAGCCCGGAGCTGTATCGCCAGGTGACCGAGGCCGTGGACCGCGTGCTGTTCACCCGCGTGCTGCGGCAAACGCGCGGCCGGCTGGCGCGCGCCGCGGAACTCCTCGGCCTGCACCGCGCCACCCTGCGGCACAAGCTGCGCTCGCTCGGCATCTCGACGAGTAAAGTCGTGATCGACGAAGCGGAACCGCCCCCGGACGAGCCGACGACCTGAGCCGAATTCAGGGCGCTGGCGAACCACCCGATGGGGACTCCAGTGTGCGCAGCCGTGCTGCGAGTGCTTCGGCCCGTTCCGGATCGCCCAGCGCCCGCGCCGCCGCCGCCGCGCAGCGCAACGCGGGAGCGAGCTTCCGCCCCGCGTTGGGGCTGAGCTTGCTTTCGTAAACTTCGAGCGCTGCGCGGCACAGGCTGTCGGCCTGTCGGCAGCGCCCGCAGTCGAAGTTCAGCTGGGCGAGAGCTGTCAGCACGTCGGCGACCGCGGGGTGCATCAGGCCCGTGAGCGCGCGGCGTGCTTCCAGGGCGCGGCGCAGCAACGCTTCGGCCTCGGCGGTCTGCCCCTGCGCCGCGCGCACGCGCCCCAGCACTTCCACGCAGGCGACGCCGGGCCGGGTATCCAGACCGGTGGTTTGCTCATAGATCGCCCAGGCTGCACGACATTGTCGTGCCGCATCCGCCAACTTCCGCTGGGCCAGCAAGACCTTGCCGTGGTTCACCAGGCCGGCGGCGACCAGCCGATGCGCCGGACCGCGCATTTATTTCAATTCCTCGATCACCTGCCGTTGCAGCGCCTCGGCTTCGGCGAGCTTGCCCTGCTCGCGATACAGCGCCGCCAGGTTGTTGCGCGCCGCGGTCAGGTGGGGATGCTTCGGCCCGAAGTGCTTTTCCAGCAGGGCGTGCGCCTGGGTGTACATTTCCTCGGCCTCGTCGAGCCGGTCCTGTTCGAGCCGCAGCCGGCCCAGGTTGTTCCAGCATGTCGCGACCTGCGGGCGGTCGCGGCCGGCGGTCGCGGCGGCCAGCGCCAGGGCGTCTTCCAGCAGCTGTTCCGCCTCGGGATAGTCGGCAGTCTCGCACTTCAGGTTGCCGAGATTGTTGAGCACCCGCACCCGTGCCAAGGACCGTCCCGCCCCGCCGCCGTCCAGCCGGCGCAGCGCCTCGCGATAAAATTCCTCGGCCTCGCGGTACTTGCCGCCATCGTGGCAGGCCGAAGCGAGCAAGTTCAGTGCCTGCGCGATGCGTTCTTCGGTCGCCTGGGTTGCCTGAAGCGCCTGGACGACCGCGCGCAGGCGACTTTCGGCGGCAGCGCAATCGCCCCGGTCCTGGTCGGCGGCAGCCTCCGCCACTTCGCGGTCCAGCTCGAATGGCTGCGCCCGCAGACTAACGGCGCAAGCGGCGCAGGCCAGCAAAGCCAGGAAACAGGTCCACGGCGCGCGCGGCATCAGTGTCCCCCTCTCGGACGGGTCGTGGGAGCCTGGCCGCATAACGAAAGCCGCGTGGACTGTCAATCTCGCTCCGGGACGCCCCCGTGGGGGCGGGAGGCCATTCCGTTGCAAATTTGCAAATCTCGCCCGCAGAGCGCGGGAGGCCATTCCGTTGCAAAGCGGAGGGCATTGAGGTCAGTTTTTCGCACGGTGGAAACTTGACAGTGTCGTGTTGACCACGATGATCACGCCGATCAGGATGAGGCGGATTTCGACGGGCACGTTGAAGACGCTGACGCCGTTGTGCAGGACTTGCAGGATCAGCACGCCGAGCAGGGTGCCGGCCACGGTGCCCCGGCCGCCGGTCAGGGCCGCGCCGCCGACCACCACGGCCGCGATCACGTCGAGCTCCATGCCTTCCGCGCCCGAGGGGTCGCCGCTGCCGCCGTGGGCGAACATCAGCACGCCAGCCAGGCCCGCGAGCAGGCCCGCCAGTGTGTAGATCGTTACCTTCGTCCGCGCTACTGGCACTCCGCAGAGCCGGGCCGTCTGCTCGTTGGAGCCGATGGCGTAGGTGTAGCGCCCCAGCACCGTGGCTCGCAGCAGGACCGCCACGCCCACGGCCAGCGCGACCAGGCCGAGGAAGCCGGGGTTGAAGAAATACGGCGGATGCACCTGGGCCAGGGCATCGACCCAGCCGGGCCGGCTGTCACCGCGAAACGCCACCAGGGTGCGGCCCGAGAGCCAGACGGCCAGGCCGCGCGCCACGCTGAACATGCCCAGCGTGGCCACGAACGGCACCACGCGCAGCCGGGTGATGACCAGGCCGTTGACCGCGCCGCACAGTCCGCCGGTCGCCACACCCGCCAGCACCGCCGCCAGGCTCGCGCCCGCCGCCGAATCCGGCCCCTGGTAGAGGTGGTTGTAGGTCTGCATGGTGACGACCATGACCAGGGCCATCACCGAACCCACGGACAGATCGATGCCGCCGCTGACGATCACCAGCAGCGCGCCCAGCGCCGCGATGGCGGGAATCGTGCCTTCGTGAATCAGGACTTGCAGGTTGCGCGGGCTGAGAAAATGGTGCAGCTCGCCCTTCGCTCCGATCAGCACGACGAACAAGGTCAGCACGGCAGCCAGGCCGAAAACCGGGCCGGGAAGAGTGCGCATGGCAAAT
>JAEUIF010001322.1 GCA_016795185.1 Planctomycetia bacterium
CCACAATATCACCGAACCCGCGGGAGCCGGTTTCCGCGGTGGTCCTCTCCGTCACGGTCCCGAGGAACTTGAACCCATGCACCGCATGATCGCCGTGGTCGCGGCCCTGAGCCTGGCGCCCGCGCAGACCGGGAAGCTGGAATTGACCAACGTTCGCCCGACCTACGGCGTGCTCGGAGCACCTCGTCCGGACAGCAAGATCCTGCCCGGCGACGTCCTCTGGGTGGCCTTCGACATGGACGGCGTCAAGGTCGATCCGAACGGCAAGGTCGTCTACGGCATGGGGCTGGAAGTCAAGGATTCCGCCGGCAAGACCATCTTCAAGGAGGATGAGAACAAGGAACAGCCGCTCGCCACCGAGAACTCCCTGGGCGGCACCCGGCTGCCGGTCTTCGCCCGCGTCGAAACCGGCACCGACTTCCCTCCGGGCGAATACACGCTGAAGGTGGCCGTCTCGGATCGCAACGGCAAGACCTCCGCCAACCTCGAACGCAAGTTCCAGGTGGAGAAGCTGGCCTTCGGTCTGGTCCGCCTGGGCACCAGCTACGACCAGGAAGGCCGGCTGCCGGCGCCGATGGTCGGCGTGCCGGGGCAGTTCCTGCACGTGAACTTCGTGGCCGTCGGCTTCGCCCGCGACAAGGCCAAGAAGCAGCCGCACATGGAAGTCGAGCTGCGCATCCTCGACGAGAAGGGCAAGCCCGTGCTCGACAAGCCCGGCACCGGCATCGTCAACAAGGACGTGGCCGAGAACGCCAAGGGTTTCCCGATGGGTTTCGTGGTGGCGCTGAACCGGGCGGGTAAGTTCTCGGTCGAACTGAACGCCGTCGATAAGATCGCCGGCGCCAAGGCCGCCCCCGTCAAGTTTCCGCTGACGGTGCTGCCGAACACGGACAAGTAGCGAGAAGACAGGGAACAGGAATCAGGAGTCAGGAGTCAGGAGTCAGGGAACAGCAATCAGGAGTCAGGAGTCAGGGAACAGCAATCATGAAACAGGCGTTGGCTGACTTTGACTCCTGATTCCCGACCCCTGACTCCTGACCATTGATTCCTGACTCCTGTTCCCAGGAGCAAAGCCAAGATGAACCAACTCTCGGAACGGATCGCCCAGTTTCGCAAGATGGCCAACGACGACCCCGACAACGAGTTGGGGCACTTTCGGCTGGGCCAGTTGCTGATGGAAGACAAGCAACTCGAAGAGGCGGTGCAGTCCTTCCGGCGCACCCTGGAGCTGAGCCCGCAGTTCTCCAAGGTCTACCAGTTGCTGGGCAGCACGCTGATTCAGCTCGAACGCAAGGACGAAGCCGTCGAAACCTTGAAGAAGGGCTTCGGGGTGGCCGATGAGCGCGGCGACAACATCCCGCGCGAGGAAATGGCCAAGCTGCTGACCTCGCTCGGCGCGGAAGTGCCAACCTCGAAGAAAGCCGCCGACCTGCCCACGGCTGGCCCCGGCGGCTTCCGCTGCCAGCGGCCCGGCTGCATGGCGGGCAGCCATGCTCACCAGCTGGCCAAGCCGCCGATGAACGACGACCTCGGCCGGCGCATCCACGAACAAATCTGCGCTACCTGCTGGAACGACTGGTGGCGCAACGCCAGCGTCAAGATCGTGAACGAACTGCGCCTCGACCTGAGCCGCGAGGACCACGTCGCCATGTACGATCAGTACATGAAAGAGTTCCTCGGCTTCGAGTAACACCTTGCCGCTGGCGGCTTCGCACGACGACGAGCGACCGGAGTAACGATGGAATACCTCGTCAGCCACGGCCACGCCGGTGAGATCGGCCGCTTCGCGGCGCGACAGCCGCTCGACTGCCGGCGCGGCGACCGGGTCGTGGTGCGCGGCGCGCACGGCCTGTTGCTCGGCACGGTGCTCTGCGACGCCACGTCGGGGCACGCTCGCATGCTCGACGCCGCCGTCGGCGAGTTAGTGCGCGTCGCCACGGATGAGGACCGAACCATCGAGCGGCAGGTCCGCGACCGGGCGCAGCGCCTGTTCGACGACGCCCGTCGCCTGGCTGCCGAACTCAATCTGCCGCTGGAAATCCTCGACGTGGAAATCCAGCTCGACGGGCATCGTGTAGCGCTTTACTTCCTGCGCGGGGCCGAGTGCGACGAACGGCCGCTGGTGTCGGCGCTGTCGAAGAAGTACGAGGTGCTGGTATCGCTGCGCGACCTGGCGCTGCCCGCCGGGGCGACCGCCTGCGGCAAGCCCGATTGCGGCAACCAAGGCGGCGGGTGTACTTCGTGCAGTTCCGGCGGCTGCGGCACCGGCTGCGGCAGTCCGAAGTTGACGGCTGAAGTGCGCGAGTATTTTTCCGGCCTCCGCCGGCAAATGGAGCAGAACCAGCGGGTGCCGTTGGTGTGAAGTGAACCATGCCGCTCGATTTCAAATGTCCGGAATGCCAGGCTGCGCTGCGGGTCAAGGACGAGCACGCCGGCAAGAAGATGAAGTGCCCGAAGTGCGCGCAGGTCGTCGCCATCCCCAAGCCCGACGATGACGTGGTCGCGGACGTGGACGTCGTCGAGGATGAACCGCAGCCGGAAGAGGCGGGCGATCCCTTCCAGGCGCTGGAACAGCCCGTCTCGAAGAAAGAAAAGGTCGCGGCGGAGAAGGCGCAGCGCGGCCCGAACTACGGCAAGTACCTGCCGTGCCCGCACTGCGGCGCGAAGGAAGCCAAGAAGGTCAACTGGACCTGGTGGGGCAGCTTCTACGGCCCCAAGCTCTTCAATCAGGTGCGCTGCCTGGAGTGCGGCGGCGGCTTCAACGGCAAGACCGGCGACACCAACCTGATCCCCGCCGTGCTGTTCGTCACCATTCCCCTCGTCCTGATCGTCGTGCTGCTGTTCTTCATCTACTTCATGCTCAAGCGCAAGGGGCTGCTCTGAGCGGTTCACCCGCTAGTGCGATCTCAAGGGAGTGGTTGCTCAACAGATAGTCATTCTGGGTGCCATGCCCACGGCTTTGCGTGGGCATGTGGGACGCTTGCAAGGACTCCATGCCCACGCAAAGCCGTGGGCATGGCACCCAAACCTCTGTTTGAGCAAGATGACTCTTGCACCTGTATTCGGGCTTCTCCCCTCGCCCCTTGCGGGAGAGGGGTGGGGGTGAGGGGAACGGGCGAGTTTGCGGTCAGTTCCACCCCTCACCCCCACCCCTCTCCCGCAAGGGGCGAGGGGCAGACCAGTGGAAAGGACCGGAGCGTGAGCGAGCCCAATCCCTTCGACGATGTCGCCTACACGACCCGGCCCTATTCCGAAAGCCATCCGGACCACCTGGAATTGCTCGCCTACCTGCACGGCCTGGAACCGCCGCCGGCCGGGCGCTGCCGGGTGCTGGAAGTCGGTTGCGGCAGCGGCGACAACCTGGCCCCCGTGGCCCTGGCGCATCCCGAAAGCCACTGCGTGGGCATTGACCTGTCGGCGACGGCCATCGCCCGCGCCCGCGACATGGCCCGCGCTTGCGGCCTGTCGAACCTCGAGTTCCGGCAACAGGACTTGCTCGAAGCGGATGCCGATCTCGGACCGTTCGATTACATCATCGCGCACGGCTTCTACTCGTGGGTGCCGGCGGCGGTGCGCGAGAAGCTCCTGGAACGGTGCCAGGCCTGGTTGTCGCCGCAGGGCGTGGCGTTCATCAGCTATGCGGTCTTTCCCGGCGCGCACCAGCGGCAGATGGTCCGCGAGGTGCTGCTGCACCACGCCGGCGATGTGCCGGCCGGCCGCCCGCGCTTCGAGCGCGCGAAGGAACTGCTGACCTTCCTGCTCGAAACCGCGCCGGCCAATCGCTCCACGTACCGCCAGTACCTGGAGGATGAAGCGAAACTGCTGGCCCGTTCGGGCAACAACTACCTGCACGACAACCTGTCGCTGGTCAACGAGCCGGTCTATTTCCATCAGTTCCTGGACCACGCGCGGCGGCACGGCTTGCAATTCCTGACGGATGTGGCCCTCATCCCGCCGCTGGAAGCGGGCTACCCGGCCGCCGCCGTCGAGCGTCTGCGGCAACTGAGCGGCGGCGAGCGATTGGCCCTGGAGCAGTACCGCGATTTCCTCGAAGGCCGGATGTTCCGCGAATCGCTGCTCTGCCGGGCCGAGGCGAAGCCGGACCCCGCGCCGCGGCTGGAACGGGTGCGGAAGCTGTGGGTGCAATCGTCGGCCCGGCCGACCGCCGCCGTCGATCTACGTTCGACCGCCGCCGATCAGTTCCGCCTCGCCAACGGCGCGACGATGGAATCCACCCATCCGCTGGCGAAGGCTGCCCTGTGCGTGCTGGGGGAGCGCTGGCCTGAAGCGTTGCCCTTCAACGAACTGCTGGCGCTGGCCCGCGCCCGCCGCGGCGCCGACGTGGAGAACGTGGAACAGGACGCCCTGGACCTGGCGAAGTTCCTCATGGTAGTGGACGCCGTCCGCTTCGCGCGGCTGCTGCGCCGTCCGCCGCACTGGCTGCGGCAGGTCAGCGCGCGGCCCTCGACCACGGCGCTGGTACGCTGGCAAGCGACCACCGCGTTGCCCATCACCAACGTCTGGCGGCAGAGCATGCCGCTCGACGACCCGCTGCTGCGCTACCTGCTCGGCCTGCTCGACGGCACGCGCGACCGCCCGACGCTGGCCCAAGCGCTGACGGAACACGCCCTGGCGCACCGGCTGGTCCTGGTGAACGGCCAACCGCTCGATGAAGCCGCCCAGGTCCACGACCTGATGACCCGGTCGCTCGAAGCCAATTTGCAGCGCTTCGCGCAGCTCTGCTTGCTGGTGGGCTGAGCGGGCCTCACGCAGCCTTCATGAGTCCACGCTGCTGGGGCAATATGCTATGGACTGCTGCGTAACCAACGAGAAAGCGAGCGGCGGGCTTTATGCCCGCCGTCCGTGCCACACGGCGGGGACAAGCCCCGCCGCTCGCCAGCAGTTGCATTGGTTGCGCAGCTGTCAATCAACACGGGGACGGCATTGTTGGTGGCTTTCTTGGGCGAGCGGCGGGCGTGAGCCCGCTGTTTATGGCGTCTGATGCTGGCTGTTCCAACAGCGGG
>JAEUIF010001337.1 GCA_016795185.1 Planctomycetia bacterium
ACGCGCGAGAACATGTCCGTGGACGTCTCCGGCGCGGCGGCCATGCTCGAAGCTTCCGACGGGGACTGAAATCAATCCCGCGAACGGAGCCCGCCGTTTCGTGGCAGGCTCCGTTCTCGAATCCCAAGTGATGCCATGAGCGACCTGAGCCAGCCCGCTCCTGCTACGGCATCGGAGGCCGCCGAGTATCGTCCATTGTCCGGCCTGGCGCTAACCGGCTTCGGCTTGGCGTTGTTTTTTGCCCTGGTGCTGCTGGTCGCCGCCGTGGTGGCGTTCCGTTCGGGCGCGCCGCTCATTCTCCATCCCAGTCTGCTGCTGATTCCCGCTCTGGCCGCCGCCCTCTGCGGCCTGGCCTGGCTGCGCATCGTCCGTTCGCGGGGCACCCAGGCCGGACTACGATTGGCCAAGCTGGGGCTGCTCATCACCGGCCTGGCCATTGGTGCGTACCTGCCGTGGCGCGTCGGCAAGGAACTGGCCGTCCAGCGCGAAGCCCAGACCTTTGCCGATGCCTGGCTCGATCAGCTGCGCCAGGGCGGCCCGCATTCCCTCGATAGCTACATCGCCTTCTGGCAAGTTCTCGATCCAGACCGGCGCGATCCGCGCCGCCCGCTCGATAATCCCGATTATCAACAGAAGCTGCGCGACGATCCCCGCCGGTTGCAGGAACTCCAGGAGTACCTCAAGGTCCGCTACGCTTACGGCACCGCCGAGAAGCGCGTCACTCTGCCGCGTTTCCTCAATCAGGAGGTGGTGCAGCTCGTCATGCGGGCCGGCGCGCAGTGCCAGGTGAAGTCCACGGGCATGCGTTCGTGGGACTACCGCACCGCTGGCCTGGGCGGCTACCTGGTCGAACTGAACTACGAGATCACCACGCCGGAAGGCGTCTTTGAAGCAGTCGTCACGGTCCTGGGCAGCCACATCGAGAATCAGCCGGGCCGCCACTGGCAAACGCTGCTCGAAGGCACGGCGCTCGGTCCGCCCGAACACTGGCAGCTGACACCACTAGGACGCAACGTCCTGGCGCTGCGGCGAGATAGCCGGGAATTCGTCCGCGACTGGGTCAAGAAGCTGAGCGCGGGCGATCTCGAAGCCGCCTTCCTCGATACGCGCGATGCGTGCGACCGCCCTTTGCTACGATCCTTGTCGCGACAGGTTCCGGTAATGGCCCTGGGCAGCCTGGCGACGCACGACAGCGCGGGACCGGTGCTGGCCAACCTGCTCTTCGTGTTCGACCGGCGCTCAACGTTGCCAACCGTCATGGACAACGGCAGCTTTCTCAGCGGCGGCCTGATTCAAGCCGAAGACATGCTCGCCGAGCCAAGTTTGCGGCCCGCGCTGCTCGATTCGCTGCGGGGGTTGTTTCATCCCGGAGGCCGACAACCGGCACCGGTGCTGGGCGTGGTGCTGAGCGAGGCACGGCTGACCAGTCCGTGGAGCAAGACGATGGTCCGCCCAGGCGAAGAAAGATTGCTGTTCATGCAGCCCTTTTCCGCTCGCGTCCCGCCGAACCTGATAGCCGAGGGCGCGATCGTGGTCGGCACTGATGAGCCGGAACTGCTGCAAGCGATCGAGACACCGGGCGAAGCCGCCATCGACCTGCCGATTGGCATGCGTCCATTGCGCTGGCGCATTCAGAGCATGGACGTTCATACGGGCCGTATCCGCGCGGACGATGAGTAAGCATCGGCTTTAAATTTGGTTCGTAGTTCCGCCTTCAGGCGGCGAGTCGCTCAACCGCCTGAAGGCGGAACTACGAACGCCCGAACCGCGCACGTTTGCAAACAGCCGGCATCTGCCAAGAATCCTCCGCG
>JAEUIF010001362.1 GCA_016795185.1 Planctomycetia bacterium
TCCGCTGGCGCTTCCCCGGCGGCACGGTGCAGGAAAAGGAAATCATCGTCGAAAAGCGGCCGCTGCGCTTTGTGCTGAAGTGAGCCTGAATCCGGTACTAACGAGGTGATTGGCGATGCTGGCGCCGTTCGGTGTGGTCCCGGTCCTCGTCGGCCCATTGCAAACACTGCTGGCGCTGTTGCCGTCGCTCTTGCTGGGCGTGGGGACATCGCTCCTCGCCCTGTTCAAGCCGACATCCTTCAAGCGGCTCCTGGTCCTGCTCTGGTCGCAGAAGTTGGCCGTGGCCGTGATCGCCGGACTGGTGGCCAGTGCGGTGTACTTCCACGGGGCGCTATTGCCACCCGTGGTCGAGGCGGTCTCCGCCAGCGATGCGGGGAACAGCGCCTGGCCGATGTTCCGGGGTGGGCCGGACCGCCGTGGCACGGCCGGGGATGATCCACTCCGGGGCGGCGTCCAGTGGTCTTTCTCGCGGGACGGCATCAAGACCTTTTATTCGTCCCCCGCTGTGGTTGGCAACCGCGTCTACGCCGCTTCGGCGGACTACGGACCGTTGCGCGATCGGGGCGCGATTTACAGCGTCGATGCGGACACCGGCAAGCTGGTCTGGGAATACAGCGAGGGCGGCTATCGCGCCACCTTTTCCTCCCCGGCCGTCTCCGGCAAGTACCTCGTCTGCGGCGAGGGATTGCATTATACGCGTGATGCCCGCATCGTCTGCATCGACATCGAGCAGAGCGAGCGCGAACGCCGCGGCATCAAGCGCTGGGAGTTCCGCACCCGCAATCACGTCGAATCGTCGCCGTGTATCGCGGGCGATCGCGTCCTGGTGGGCGCCGGCGACGACGGCTACTACTGCCTGGCCCTGGAACCGGATGCCGCCGGCCAGCCCGTCGTGTTGTGGCACCTGGACCCCAAGGAATATCCCGATGCCGAGTGTTCGCCGGTGGCCCACGATGGGAAGTTCTATTTCGGCCTGGGCGAGGACGGCCAGGCGATCTGCTGCGTCGAGGCCGCCGATGGCCGTGAAGTTTGGCGGCTGCCCACCCCCTATCCGGTGTTTGGCTGCCCGAGCATCGCCGCGGGCAAGCTCTACGTCGGCATGGGCAATGGCAACTACATCGAGTCGGCGGAGCAAGTTGCCGCCAAGCAGATCGAGAAGCTGAAAAAGGCCGGCCAGACGGCGGAAGAACTGGCGGCCGCCGCCCAGCGGCTCCGCGCGATCGGCGAAGTCTGGTGCGTGGACTTGCCAACGCATCGCGTCGCCTGGAAGTTTCCTGTCGGCAAGACGATCCTGGGGGCGGTAGCCGTGGCCGAGGAGCGAGTCTACTTCGGCTCTTCGGACGGAAACCTGTACTGCCTTTCGACCGAGGGCCAGCTACTGCGCCAGTGGAACGCGCATGCGCCGATCATTGCGTCGCCGGCCGTGGGCAACCGGCACGTGCATGTCGCCACGCAGACCGGCCAGCTCTACGCACTGAACTCTGCCACCCTGCAACTGGTCTGGGAAACACGGGTGGACAGCGGTGGCCTGCTCTTCAGCTCGCCAGCCGTGGCGCGCGGCCACGTCTACCTCGGAACGACCGGCAACGGCCTGGTCTGCGTCGGGCAGGCCAGTCGCAGCGAGGAAAAGCCGTTCTGGGCAGGACATCTCGGCGGGCCGGGCAAGTCCGGCTGGACGGAGGGCAGCCTGGTGGCGCCGCGCGGCGTCTTTGCCTGGCGTTATCCGGCCGCCAAGGAAGATGCATCCGAGCAAGGCGCGGCACCAGAAGCCCCGGTGATCCACACCCCGTTGGCCTACCTGGACCGGGACATTTTTGTTGGACTCAACTACGCCAACCGGCCCGGCCTGGCCTGCTTGACGCTGGCCGTCCCGCTGGCCGCGGAGCCTGTGCTGCGCTGGTTTCAGCCGATGGCCAACCCGGTATACCTCTCCGCCGCCGCCACGGAAGATGTCGCCTTCTGCGTGGATGGCAAGCCGGGCGATGACGGCCGGCAACTTCATGGTCTCGATCCGCGAACCGGCAAGGTGCGCTGGCAGCGTCCGGTGGACAGCGCCGCGTCGGGCCAGCTGCTGCTGACAACCACAACCCTGTTTGTCGCCGATCGGGCCGAGGGCCTGTCCTGCTTCACGGCCGCAGGCGAACGGGTCTGGTCCATGCCAGTGGGGTCCACGAATTCGGTGCCGCTGTTGCTGGGCGACATCCTGGTCGTCGCCACGGCCGAGCCGCCGGCGCTGGCGGCGCTGGACGCACCGACCGGAGCGGAACTCTGGCGAACCAGGCTCTCAGCCAAACCGGAAACGGGCCCGGTTGCCGCCGGGGACAGTCGCATCTGGGTGGGAACGGCGGAAGGCGTCAGCGCCTTCGACCTGGTGGGCGGGCAGCACGTCGTCGAAATCAAGTGCGGCGCCATGCGAGGGTGTCTGGTCGCCGACGGCCTGCGGCTGGTGGGGGTCGCGGAAACGCGGGAAATCGTCCTCATCGACCCGGCGCAAGGAAAGGAGTTGCAGCGCATCCCTGGCGCCCGCGCCGACCTGCCCCCGGTGCTGGCCGGCGATGTCCTGCTCTATGCCGATCAGCGCTCGATTCAGCGCTTTGACCTGGCAACGCGCCAGGCGACGCGCTGGATGGACGTCGCCTGGCTGGGCGGTGTCACCGCGCCCATGACCGTGAGAGACGCACACGTGTTGTTCGCAACCAAAAGGGGACTGGTGTGCGCCAAGCCGAGCAAGTGACGAGTACGGCGCGCCGGTGGACGTACTTCTTCGGCAATGGCGACTCCGAAGGCGATCCGGCGCGCAAGGACCTCCTGGGCGGCAAGGGCGCGAGCCTGGCCGCCATGAGTCGGGCCGGACTGCCCGTCCCGCCGGGCTTTACCATCGCCACCGAATGCTGCCGGCACTTTCACGACAACGCGGGCACCTGGCCCGACGGTCTCGAA
Organism: Planctomycetia bacterium; assembly: GCA_016795185.1. Classification (GTDB taxonomy): domain Bacteria; phylum Planctomycetota; class Planctomycetia; order Gemmatales; family Gemmataceae; genus JAGVLI01. The sequence continues at coordinate 2,941 of JAEUIF010001362.1, forward strand.
GCCGAAGTCCGCGCTGCCCTGACGCGCCTGGAACACCTCACGGGCCGTATCTTCGGCACTGGGAGCGCGCCTCTGCTGGTTTCGGTTCGTTCGGGCGCCGCCGCGTCAATGCCCGGCATGATGGACACGGTACTCAACTGTGGCCGCAAGGACGATCCCTGGCAGGAGCTGGTCGAGTGCATCGACGCCGTGTTTCATTCCTGGAACAGCGACCGCGCCCAGGTCTATCGCCAGCACCACGACATCCGCGGCCTGGCCGGCACTGCCGTCACCGTGCAAGCGATGTTTCCTTCTGAGCGCTCCGGCGTGGTGTTCACCCGTAATCCCAACGATCCACTGGCCCCGGAGATGGTCATTGAGTCAGCCCACGGCCTTGGCGAGGTCGTTGTCTCCGGCGAAGTTACCCCGGATTCATTCCTGGTGGACCGGCAAACCCTCCAGGTGAAGCAGCGCACGCCTGGCAACCAGTACCCGGACGGCCAGCCATCGCTTGCCGATCCCCAACTCCAGGAGTTAGCCCAGATCGCCTGCAAGGTGGAGGGGTTCTTCGGCCACCCGGTCGATATCGAATGGGGGTGGGCCTCCGGCCAGTTTGCGATGCTACAAGCACGTGCGATCCGTGGGCTGGACGTGGCCGAGGACATCGAGGCCGGCCGGCTGGAAGAGATTCGCCGGCTGCAAGCCCTCGCCAACGGCTGCCGCAAGGTCTGGGTCGTCCACAATCTCGCCGAGACGCTTCCGGCACCGACCCCCCTGACCTGGGACATCATCCGGGACTTCATGGCCGGCAACGGCGGCTTTGGCCAGATGTACCAGGACTTCGGCTACCGTCCCAGCCAGCGCGTCCGCAGCGAGGGATTCCTGGAGCTGATCTGCGGCCGCATTTACGCCGATACGGACCGCGCTGCCGAGCTGTTCTGGGAAGGCATGCCGTTGACCTACGATCCCGACGAGCTGGTCCGCGACCCGAGCCTGCTGGAATCGGCCCCGGCGAAGTTCCAGGCCGACAAGGCCGACCACCTGTTCTTCCTGCGTCTACCCGGCCTCGTCTGGACGATGCTCCGCGCCGGCCGGCGAATGAAACAGGCCCGCAGCCGGGCGATCGAGCAGTTCCAGTCCCTCCTGCCTGCCTACCTGAAGTACGTTCAGGAGCAACGGCGTCTCGATCTGACGGGGTTGCCGACTGATGCCGTGATTGCGCAGCTCCACCAGCGTTGTCGCCACGTGCTCGACGAGTTCGGCAAGGAGTCGCTCAAGCCGGGTTTCTTCGGCGGGGTCGCGCGGGCAGCCCTGGAACAATGGTTGGTACAGCTCCTGGGCGAGCAAGACGGCAAGGAATACTGTGCCGAGCTGACTTCCGGCCTCAAGGGCGACACCACCATGGCGCAGAACATTCTCCTGGGCCGGGTCGCGCGGGGCGATGCGAAGCTGGAGGACTTTCTCGACCGCTACGGCCACCGGGCGGTTGGCGAGATGGAGCTGGCGCAGCCGCGCTGGCGCGAAGACCTGTCCTACTTGCAAACGCTCGTGGAACGTCAGCGGCGCTCCGCCGCCCGCGCTCCCGAGGAGCTGCACGCCGCCAACGAGGCGCGCCGGCTAGCCGCCGAGCAGAAGCTCCCGGCGCGCTTGGCCGAGTGGGGAGGCAGCTCCTTCCGGGAGGAGATCACTGCCCTGCTCGGGGAAGCCCAGGCGCTGCTACCCTACCGGGAGATCGGCAAGCACTACCTGATGATGGGCTACGAGCTGATTCGCCTGGCCACTGTCGAACTGGGCCGCCGGTGGGACCTGGGCCGGGATGTCTGCTTCCTGTCGTTGGCGGAACTGGAGCGCTTCGAGCAGGAGCGAACTTCGTTTTCGGACTGGATCCGGCTGCGCAAGTGGCGCTGGCAGTCCGCACAAAAGCTGGATCATCCCGACGTCGTCGACTCCGCCTCTCTGGAACAACTCGGTCTGCGTCGGGAATTGCCTGCCGCGAGCGAATGGAAAGCCGGCATCCTATCGGCCGGCGTTGTGACCGGAACGGCGAAGCTCATCTTCGATCCCGCAGAGTGCGGCGAATTGCCGGCGAACGCCATTCTGGTCTGCCCCTCGACCGATCCTGGCTGGACGGCGCTCTTCAGCAGTATCAAAGGACTGGTCGTCGAGCGCGGCGGGGCGCTGTCGCACGGGGCCATCACCGCCCGCGACTTCGGTCTGCCCGCGCTGGCCTTGCCCAACGCCATTCGCCTCATCCCGGACGGCGCGAAGCTGCGCGTGGACGGCAACCACGGCCTGGTCACCCTGCTGGAAAGCTGACATGCTGACGCACCTGAACGACGTCTGCCTACGCCTCGGCGACCTGCTGTTCGGCTGGCTGCTCTACCTGCCAACCGATGCAGTCATCATCGTGGTGGCCCTCGGCACGTCGGCGATCTTGACATTCGTTCGCTTGCTGACCACCAACCAGGACTTGCTGACCCGCTGTCGGCAGGACAAGCAACGGTTGCGCGAGCTGATGCGCGCCGCCAAGCAAGCGAAGGATCCGGAAGCCATACAGCGCTACCGCGCAACGTCATCGAGCGTCGCCATGAAGGTGTTGCGCGCGGAGGGTAAGCCACTGGTCGCCTCCCTCATGCCGATATCCTTGCTGGCGGTCTGGTGCCTGGCCCGGCTGGAATTCCATCCGCCGCGCCAGGGCGAACTGGTCGAAGTGCGTGCGTATTTCCCGGCGTCCGCCATTGGCCAGGTCGCCCACATCGCGCCGCAACCGGGGCTTGACGCCTCGGAAGGGTGGATTCAGAAGATCGAGGAAGACCCCGTTCGCGGCCCCGATGGCGGTACCAATGGGCTGGCGATCTGGAAGCTGCGCGCCGCGGATCGCGCCGAACCGTACGCGCTGGCGATCCGCCAGGGCGGCACAACCCGGCAACGCGTGCTGCTCGTCGGGACGCGCCACTATCCCACGCCGGTGGAGGTGTACGACGATGGCGGCCGCGTGCTGGGTACGGAAGTGGTCATGCGCCCGGTGCAGCTCTTTGGCATCGTCCCGGGGATTCCGGCGTTGTTCTTCCCGCCCTGGCTAGTTGCCTACTTGCTGATCGCTATTCCGTTCGTCTGGCTCCTCAAGCACGCGTTCGACATCTGCTGACTCACTTCTTCGCGTTGGAGGCCGGCCGGGGCTGCTCGGCCAGCGGCTTGCCGGCAACCCATGCATTTGCAAGGAGTCCGCCATCGCGATACCTTCCTTGTTGCGGTGAATCCCGTCGGTGGTAAGTGCCTTCTTCGTGTTCTTGAAGAAAGCGTCCAGGTCACCGTAGGCATCGACAAACAGGACGCCCCCGTCCTCGGCCGGTTTCCGGGGTCGCTTCACCAACTCGGGAGTGCCGTCGATCCAGTAATGCCACTGGATACAGCATGCACGGCGGCGTGGCCACGATCGTTACCACTTCATGGCCGGCGTGAAGCTCTTCTTGTTCTTAAAGGTCAACTCGCAGGTGCCATAGCAGACCACGCAGCGGTGGACTTGGCGGTGCTGCCTAGGAGTTCTTCAGTGAATTCTGCCCCGCCCCGGCACGTTGGCGGTGATCGAGTTGCCCAAGAACAAGATCAACTAAGAGATGCCTTTTCTCGAAAAGGGGCGAGTGTTGTCAAATAGGGTTGTATGTAGCAATATGTAGTTAATATTCCGCAAATGCCCGCAATTCCCAGGGATCCGCCGCAATCAGCATCCTGTCATATTATGCCGGTATTATTGGACTTTTTCGCATGATTTTGTTCACATCGCGATGCTACTAATACTTATCGTCGGCCAGGATGAAGATGATGTTCGGCGCGGCAGCGCGCTCCGCGGCCTGCGCGGCGCTGCCCGAGTACAACCCGCACGCTAGCAGGCATAACGTCAATGCTCTCCGCCAGCGGCCCGGCTGCTCACTCATGGAATACATCCGTTGTTTGGGAATGAAGGTTTCAAACACGGGCGTTCGGAAGCGAACCCCGGCGGCGCTGGCGGCGCTCAGTTCAATCGAGATGCGCGGCCCAGCCGGGAAGGTCCGTCCAGTCGTGCAAGGGCATGGCGCGCCGCCTCGCATTGCCAGCTGTTGATTCACACCGATCTTACCACGTTCGCACGGGCAAGAGTACGATGTGGCCCCGGTGCTTCGTTGACAGCGCGACTTCCTCCGGAAATAATCACGGGCAATCACCACGGGGAGGAAGGCTCATGCGTCCTGGTCTGATTCTGGTTGCTGGCGTCACGGTCCTGGCCTTGTGGTTGCCGTCTCCGGCGGCTGAGGCCGATCGCGCCGCCGTGCGGAAGGCCCTGGCGTTTCATGCCTCGTTCGACGGCCAGGCGGATGCCGACTTCGCGCGCGGCGATCCGAAGCTTTACACCGCCTCCAAGTTCCAGCGCACCGACGCCAAGCCAGGACTGCACCGTCCCGACGTGACGCTGGTCAAGGGTAAGGGCAAGTACGGTGATGCCCTGCACTTCGCGAAGAACGAGAAGGCGGTGGTCTTCTACCAGGCCGACAAGAACATGGGCTACCGCGACAAGGACTGGCAGGGCAGCGTGTCGTTCTGGCTCAGCCTCGATCCCGACAAGGATTTGCAGCCTGGCTATTGCGATCCGGTGCAGATCACGGACAAGAAATGGGATGATGCCGCTTTCTTCGTCGATTTCACCAAGGACGAGAAGCCCCGGCACTTCCGCCTGGGCATTTACTCCGATCACAAGGTCTGGAACCCGAAGGGCCTGAAGTTCGAGCAAGTGCCGGTCGCCGACCGGCCGCTTTCGGAGCACATCGAGAAGCCGCCCTTCGCCACGGGCAAGTGGACCCACGTCCTGTTTACGTTCGCGCAGCTGAATAGCGGCAAGCCGGACGGTGTGGGCAAGCTCTATCTCGACGGCAAGCCCGTCGCCGGCATCCGGGGCCGCACGCTTACGTTCACCTGGGAGCCATCCAAGGCCGCGATCATGCTCGGGCTCAGCTATATCGGCCTGTTCGACGACCTGGCCGTCTTTGACCGTGCGCTGACCGATGACGAGGTCGGCCTGGTCTACAACCTGGAGAACGGCATCAAATCATTGCCAAAGTGAATTCTACGACGATCCTCGATGCCCCTCGCCCCTGGCGGGAGAGGGGTTGGGGTGAGGGGTCGCCAGCGAGTTTCCGATCCGTTTCACCCCTCACCCCCAACCCCTCTCCCGCAAGGGGCGAGGGGAGAACTCTCAAGGAACAGCCAGTGAGCGGGCCGTTCAACGTGAGCGTGCGCGTCACCGACGCGGGCACCAACCAGCCCACGCCGGTGCGCGTGCGCTTCACGGATGCCGAGGAAAACTACATTGCTCCGCTCGGTCGGCTGGGCTCACTGACCGTGAAAACCGACCTGGCGACCGCCGAGGGCAACGTGCTGCTGGCGAACGACCGCGTCGCGGCGTACATCGACGGCGCTTGCGAGGTGCCGTTGCCCACCGGGCCGATCCAGGTCGAGATCAACAAGGGCCCGGAGTATCGGCCGCTGCGGTCCACGGTCGAACTGCCGCCGGGCAAGATGGCCTTGCGTTTCACCCTTGAACGCTGGACCGACCTGCGGGCCGAGGGTTGGTACGCCGGCGATACGCGCGTGCATGGCCTGACGCCCCACGCCGCCCTGCTCGAAGGCTCGGCCGAAGGGCTGGCCGTCGTCAACCTGCTGGCCTGGCGGACCAACAACCTGCTGGCCTTCAGTGGCCAGCAACCGGCACTTGCCGCGCCGGACTGCCAGGTCGTCGTCAACACGCTCAACACCCATCCGGTCCTCGGTTGGCTCGGGCTGCTCAACAGTCATCGCATCGTCTTTCCGCTGACCTTCGGCGAACCCGACAGCGCGGATCGCTGGACGCTGGCCGACTGGTGCAACCAGTGCCACCGCAAGGGCGGGCTGGTGGTCGGCTGTGGCCTGGGGCTGCCCGGCGGGCCCTGGCCGGGCGGCACGCTGGCCGAGTTGATTCTCGGCCGCGTGGATGCCCTGGAACTGCCACGCCTCGATGAAGCGATCTTGCGCGAAGTTTATCCGCTGCTCGACTGCAACCTGCGGACCACCCTGGTCGCGGGCAGCGGCAAGGTCGATGTCCACGGTATCGTCGGGCGGCCACGCACCTACGCACACCTGCAACCAGGGCAAGAGTTCAGCTACCGGCACTGGATCGAAGCAATCCGCGCGGGCCGCACCTTCGTGACTTCCGGGCCGCTGCTGTCATTCGCCGTCAACGGCCAGGAACCGGGTGCCAGGCTCGACCTGCCAGGCGAGACGCAACAGGTCCACGTCCGCGCGGAAGTACGCAGCAGCGCGCCGTTCGCCCGCCTCGAAGTAGTCATCAACGGCGTGGCGGTGGCGGCGGTGGAACCGGGCGAAACGTCGCCTTACACCGCCGTGCTGGAGGGCAATTTGCCCATCACTGAAAGCGGGTGGCTGGCGGCCCGTTGCCTGCGCACGACGGATTCGGTGGCCGAGTACGCCGCGCACACATCGCCGGTCTATGTCCGAGTGGCGGATCGGCCACACGTTGCCGATCCGATTGCGCTGGCGCATCTCACCGACCAACTCAATCGCGTGCAGCACTGGGCGGAACACGGCGCGCGCTACGAAAACGATAAGCAGCGCGCCGCTCTGCTCGGCATCTTCCAGGAGGCATCGGCGGCGCTGGTTTCCAAGTGCCGTTAGCGCAGGTGAAAGAATCATCACGCTCAAGCGGAGGCTTGGGTGCCATGCCCACGGCTCTGCGTGGGCATGGGAAGCTTGCAGGGACTCCATGCCCACGCAGAGCCGTGGGCATGGCACCCGCGCGAACGCAATTACGAAGCCGCAAGCGGCTCGCAACCCATACAATACTCTCTGAGGCTGCTTCCCCCGGCCGATGAGGCGTCGCATGGTTTATCTGTCGCGCATCTACACGAAGACCGGCGATGCGGGCGACACCGCGCTGGGCGATGGCAGCCGGACGGGCAAGGATTCGCCGCGCGTTGCAGCTTACGGCGAGGTGGATGAGCTGAACGCCGTCCTTGGCCTGCTGCTAACGGCCGCGCCGCCGGAAGCCGACCTGCTGCGCGGCATCCAGAACGACCTGTTCGACGTGGGCGCGGACCTGTGCGTGCCGGAATCTTCGGACGAAGCGCCGGGCCAGCGCCTGCGGATCCGTGCCGCGCAGGCCCTGCACCTGGAATCGGCCATTGACCGACTCAACGCCGACCTGGCCCCACTGACCAGCTTCGTGCTGCCGGGCGGCACGCCGGCCGCTGCCTGGTGCCACCTGGCCCGCACCGTCTGCCGGCGGGCGGAGCGCGCGGTGGTCGCGTTGGCACGGAGCGAGCGCGTCAATCCGCAGGTGGTGATCTATCTGAACCGGCTGTCCGACCTGCTGTTCGTCCTGGCACGGCACTGCAACCAGCAAGGTCGCGCCGATGTGCTCTGGGTACCGGGTAAGAATCAGAGTTCGTAGTTCCGCCTTCAGGCGGCGAGTCGCTCGACCGCCTGAAGGCGGAAC
>JAEUIF010001363.1 GCA_016795185.1 Planctomycetia bacterium
GAGGTCGAGCTTGTCGCGGCCCATTTCCACGGCCAGGCCCAATGCAAGACCAACGCCTAGCAAATAAGGGGTCGCAACGATGTACCGCCGGGCGTGGTCGGCCGCCAGGCAGCCCAGCGACATGCCCAGGAAGCACGCCAGCAGCACGGTGTTGGTGAAGAAGGTCAGAAATAGCACATGCGCTGGGAACCAGCGGATGCAGGCCAGTTCCAGGAACAGGATCAGGACGCTGATCAGAAACAAATTCAGGCGGGCGCGCGACGGTACAGCCGCCGTCTGGTTGTCGCCGACATCACTGCTCATAACTCGCTCTCCAAGGTTGGCCGTCGACTCGAGCCGAACGCCGGTCGGACCAGTCGCCACCAGTCGCGCTGCTACAACTAATCGAGCTGTACCGCAGCATGAACCGCATGCCGCAGTCAGTCGTGAAACGGGAGAACTTTGCCGTGGCGCGCCGGGGGCCCTTACTGCTCGATCTATCTCTTCGGAACAACCAATTATAGCGAATTTCGCGGCCACATGCGGGCGGCAAACCTGGAGCCTGCCGTGGCTTTGCCGCCGCCGCCGATTGTGCCGAGTCAATCGGGCCTCGGTACTCGGCTTCGTGCGAAAACCCCTGGAATTTCTGATCTCACCGGCGCAAGGTTGAGTGCCGACGGCGTCTTCCTTGAAATTCCACCGCCGCTGCGGTGCCGGTGCGAAAAAGGGACGGGACTCGTTGCCGGAACGGCCCACAGGGTGCTTCGCACCACGAGTCCTGTCCCCTTTTTGCACCACCACTCCGGCGCCGGTCCCTGTCCCGATCCACGCGAGGTGCGGTCATGATGCGTCGCATGTCTCCTGCCAGCTCTGGTTTACTGCTGGCGCTGTCCCTGGCAGGCAGCCTGTTCGTTTCCTCCACCGCCCAGGCCGTCAATCCGGCTCAGCATTCGTCCCGGCTGGGCTGCAATGGCAACGGCAACGGCGCGGCCAACCGGCCGACGCCCGCGCAGGCCCAGCAGATGGCGCTGTACCAGGCCCAGATGCAGCAACTGCAAATGCAGCAACTTCAGGCATACCAGCAATTGCAGCAAGCAGCGATCTACCAGGCGCAGATGCAGCAGGCCGCCGCGGCCCAGCGCGCCCAGGCGCAGCAGCTCCAACAACAGAAGACACAGCAGCAGTCCGCGACGCCCAACCCCTTCTCGGCCCCGGCCCGCAGCAGTGTGCGCGAACGGCCCGAAGGCCGCCTGAGCGTGACGGCTTCCCGGATCGACGGCAAGCCCGTCGAGGAATTGACTCCCGAGCAGAAGGCCCAGAAGGCCGAGGAACTGGCGACCGGCAAGCTGAAGCTTGCCAAGATGCTCGCGGACGAAGGCCGTGATGACAAGGCCGCTCTACGACTGCAAGAGATTGTCGACGCCTACCCGGATACCAAGGCCGCCACGGAAGCCAAAGAACTACTGGCCAAAGTTTGCAAATAAGCCGCCTGCGGCTTCGCAAGTAACGCTGACGGGCCGGCGAACCTGAATGGGTTGCCGGCCCGTTGGCGTTCCGCGTTCGTAGTTCCGCCTTCAGGCGGCGAGTCGCTCGACCGCCTGAAGGCGGAAC
>JAEUIF010001366.1 GCA_016795185.1 Planctomycetia bacterium
AGCGGCGCCGCCGACCTCCGCAGGTGCGCGGGGGCGGCCAACTCCTTCAGCCCGCTGCCTTCGGTGGTTCAAACAATCAAAGCAGCCAACCAGGATTCAAAGATAGGGGCTGGTGAGAAATGCGGGCTAGCAACCGCTTCGAGCGTGAGCAACGACTTCGCTTTCAACGGCACCCTGGTCATGCACAGCGGCCCGCTCGACCTGACCGGCGGCGGCGACCTGGCAGGCACGGTCCTCGTGCAAGCGGGTGCGGAGATCAATTTCCTGGCGGGCACCTTTGCGCTGAACGACGGCCTGGTGTTCAACGGCCTCGGCGTCGGCAATATCGGTGGTGGGGCGGATGACGCGAACCTGGAAGTGAAAGAGGGGATGACAGAGACGAAGGAAACCTGGAACCTGAGGGAAAAGGGCACCATTTCCGGAACCGGCACGCTGATTGTCTCGAAGGAAATGAACTGGACGGGCGGCGCGATGAAGGACGCGGGCGTCACCCGCATCGATGAAGGCGCCAAGCTGAACATCACCGGCGCGGACGTCGTCAAGACCCTGGACGCCCGCACTCTGGAAAACGCCGGCACGGTCGAGCTGCGCGGCGACAACGGCCATCTGAAGGTCTACAACGAAGCGACCATCAAGAACCTGGCAATGCGGACGTTCACCCTGTTCGACAAGACCTCGATCTTGCAAGGAGGCGGGTTGCCGTCCACTTTCATCAATGAAGGCGGATTCAAAAAGGATGGAGCGGGAGTAGCGGAAAGCAAGGTCGAGCTGAACTTCACGAACATCGCCGTGGTTGACAACGTCAGAGTCGGTTCTGAGTTGCAGTTTCATGGCCAATTTCTGTTCGCGGATGGCCAGGTAGGCGGTGCGGGCGACGTCCATTACTTCGGCAACGTCGACTGGCGGAATGGGAAACTCATCGACGAGAGTCCGACCGTTTCGACGGCGCGAACGGAGTTCAAGGGCGGCATTACCGTGACCTTCAGCACGGCAGGCAACAAGGAGATTTCCAACCGAATCGTGACGAACAATGCCACGATTGACTGGAGCGCGGGCGGCTTCCTCTTGCAGCACCACGCCCTATTTGAAAACGCCGGGAGCTTCAACATTAACGGCGATCTGACCGTGGAGGTCCACGATCAGGCTAGATTTGACAACCTGGTCAGTGGCAGGGTGAGCAAGACCCAGGGAACGCTGTCGGCGGTAATCAAGCTCGTGATCGACCCCATCGTCGTTCTGCCAGGTCCGACCTCGGGCATCTTCAACAACGCGGGCACGGTCCAGATTCTGACTGTTGGCGGTATCGCGCAGGGAACCCTGGTCATTCAGACCCGGGGCGAGCACACCGGTCTTTTCGATGCCCCTGCCGGGGCGGTCATCCGCTTCGACGGCCGACCAGGACGAGCACTCATCGCGTTCCCCCCGGTCAACACTTTCAAGCAGAGCGCGCTGGCCGGCGCCAGCCCGCCGAGTCTGAACGGTAACGGTTTGTACATCGTGGAGAACCAGATGGAGATCCGGCTCGATCAAGTCTTGCTGAATCCCACGAACTTTGAACTGTTCGGGGCCGTCGAGAACGAAATGAGCCTCGGGGGCGGAGTCGTGACCGGCACGGGAGCGAATTCGATCCTCAGTCCGCGCAACATGGAATGGCTTGAGGGGACCGTCAGGGACAATGTCACACTGCAAATCTTGAAGGACAGCCAACTGGAGTTTTTCGGCACCGGGGACATGAAACTGTCGAATGCCAAGCTCATTAACCGGGGGACCGTCACCTGGACCGCGGGCGATATTCAGGTGGCCGCTGGCGCGACGATCACCACGGATGGAGCGGACGGACAGGGTCTCTTCGACATCAAGACGGACTCGCGGATCCGCAACACGGACAACCTGGCGGGCAAATTCTTTGTCACCAACCAGGGCATTGTCCGCAAGAGTCTTTCACCGGGAGGCAATCAGGTGACGAACATCGAAATGGACGCGGAGTTCACGAACGGCGGCATGCGGGAGCAACTCGACGGCACCATCAAGTTCCGGAACGATCCGTGATGATCGACAACGAGGCACGCCTGGTTTGAGGTAACTCGATGAAACACATTCACGTTCGGGCGCGGGCTGCTGGGTTGATTCGACAGGCAATGCTAGCGCCGCTGCTTGCTGTGGCTGTCGTTTCATTGGCCGCCGCACAAGAGCCCTTAACCTTGGATAATTATGGTCGACGGGTCCATGGCGTCGCATTTTCCCCGGACGGCAAACAGTTGGCCACGGCTGCTCCCATCCCTGGGATATTGGTTTGGAATGTGGCCACGGCCAAGATCGTCAAAGTGTTGCCATTGACGACTTCGCGCTGCGCCTATGCTGTGAGCTATTCCCCCGACGGCAAGTTGCTGGTGGCCGGCTTGGATAGAGCCATGAATGTTTGGCAGACGGACGACTGGAAGGAGGTCTGGACTCTTGGCCAAATGCCCGTCACGGCGGAGGCGACTTCCGGTGTCGTCCACAAGCTAGTCTTTAGCACGAATGGCGACCGAATGGTCAACGGCTTCACCGAATCGACCAAGACCGGTGGCCGGGTCGTGGGGGTCCGGGTCTGGGACGTGGAAAACCGCAAGGAGTATCCTTCGGTCTCCCAACCGAACCAGGGCAACGTCGTTGCCTTGACCCTAGCCCCGGACGACAACACGGCCGTCACGGGTGACGGCGAGGGCAAGATCATCGTCTGGGACTTGAAGGAACAGAAGAAAAAGCTGGACTGGGCGGCGCATAAACCCACCACGCGCGAATATTGCCTCAACGACATGGCGTTTTCCCCCAACGGGAAGGTGCTGGCCACGGTCGGCATGACCCCGACTGTCGCCTTTTGGGACCCAACCAACGGCAAGCAGCTGTCCACGCTGCCCACCAACATCAAGGTGGTCCGCTGTGTGCGGTACTCGCCGAACGGGAAATTGCTGGCCGTCGGCGGCGACAGCAACGAACTGGAACTTTGGGACCTGGCCAGCGGCAAGCTCAAGGCCACCTTGAAGGGACATACCGACAAGGTGCTGTGCGTGGCGTTCTCCAGGGATGGCAAGCGGTTGGCAACCGGCAGCTGGGACGCCACCGCCAAGCTCTGGGACGTGGAAAAATGCCTGACCGAGCGCAAGTGACCGCAACGGTCTTCGTTGCCGTACTGGTCCGAGACTGAGACCAACTCTTTAGCCAATCCGAGACCGCGCCGAGGCTTCTTCAAGTCGCGCCCCCTCCTTGCCGATACATCAGACAAGGCTTGCGCGCGCCCACTCGCGGTCGTTCAAGGAGGCAGGGATGGCCATGATGACTGTTGCGTTGACCTGGATGATGCTGGCCGCCAGCCCTGCCCAGAGTCCCGAGTTGGTGCCACTCAACAAGCGCAGCTTCAAGATTCCGATCCTGGTCGAGCCGGAGCGCCGGCCGCAAATCAAGCAACTCATCCTGTTCGTGTCCAGCAACCAGGGGCAAACCTGGGAGCAGGCCGCCGTCCGCACGCCGGACCAGGACAGCTTTGGTTATCGTGCCCCGGCCGATGGCCTGTACTGGTTTACCGTGGCCGTGGTCGATCAGCAGGACCAGCAGCAACCGGCGGACGTCTACAAGATGCCGCCGAGCCAGAAAATCCTGGTGGACACGGTCAGCCCGGACGTGAAGATCAAGTCGGTGGAACGGCAGGGCGAGGAAATCACGATCAGCTGGGAAATCGCGGAAGAGAACCCGGACCCGGCGGCCATGCGCGTGGAGTATCGGCCGAGCGATGCCGGCGCGTCCGCGCCCTGGCAAGCCGTGCCGGCCACGCCCGGCCCCACGGGGAAGGCGACCTTCAAACCCGGCACCACGGCCGCACTGGCGATCCGCATCGAGATGCGCGACCTGGCGGGCAACATCGCCAACGCGACCCGCGAGGTGCCCGCTGGCCCGCCGGTCGAGCGTCTGACTTCCAATCCACCCACTGCGGCGCCCGCTCCGCCCGCCGTGTTGCCCGGCGCGGCCAGTGGCAATGCCGGCTCGCCCCTGTTGCCGGGCAATGTCGGCTCGCCGGTCAACGCCGGCCTCCCGCCCGCCGCGGTGCAACCGCCCGTCCACGCCGCACCACCGCCGGTCATGGCCGAGCGCTTGACGCCGCCCGGCCCGCTGCCGACCGGGCGCGGCGAACTGCTGCCCAGCACCGTGATGGGCGATAGCGGCAATCGCGTGGTGGCCTGGTCCTCGAACACCGACTATGCGCCGCCGGCCGTGGGCGCTGGAGCGGTCAATCCCACCGCGCCGCGTCCGCCGCTGCCGAACGCCTTCATCGTCAACGATCCGCAGATTAGTTTGGAATACGAGATGGTGAAGCTCGGCTCGTCCGGCATCGGCAAGGTCGAACTCTGGATCACCGACGATGACGGCAAGTCCTGGCGCAACTACGCGGACGACCCCGACCTGAAAACGCCGATCACCGCCCGCCTGCCCGGCCAGGGCCTTTTCGGCCTGCGTCTGGTCACGACCAGCGGCGCGGGGCTGAGCGAAGGTCCGCCCCAGCCGGGCGACGCTCCCGAAATCCGCATCGAAGTCGATCTGACGCCGCCTGTCGTCCAGCTCTTCGAGCCGAAGGCCGACGCCCTGCGTCCCGACCTGCTCACGCTGACCTGGCAGGCGGACGACCGCAATTTGGCCGCCAAGCCGGTCATGGTCGAGTTCGCCGCCAAGCCGGAAGGCCCCTGGCAGCCCATCGCCACCGAGCAAGCGGGCAAGGGTACCTACTCCTGGCAGCCGCCGCGCGAACTGGCCCGCGTGTATCTGCGTGTGTCGGCGATGGATACCGCCGGCAACCGCAGCGTGGCCGAAACGCGCGAGTCGATCCTCGTCGATCTCAACAAGACGCGCGGCCGCATCGTCGGTATCGGGCAGTCGCCGCCAGCGCGTCAACAGGCGCTGACGCCCGCGCCGCAACTGCCGGCCCCGGCCCCGCTGCACACGCCAGCGCCTGCTCCACTGCACAGCCCAGCGCCAGCGCCGGCAATCTCGCCAGTGTCAGCGCCGCTTTCTTTCCCGCAGTAAGCTCTGGAATCGACCACCTAAGTTCGTAGCTCCGCCTTCAGGCGGTCGAATCGCTCGCCGCCTGAAGGCGGAAC
>JAEUIF010001398.1 GCA_016795185.1 Planctomycetia bacterium
CCATAGCGCCTGGTGCTACACCCGTTGGCAAACCGCTCTAAAAGCTGACAGCTATCAGCTATCAGCCTTCAGTTCTACCAATCGCTCACCGCCAGCCGAGGTCGTCGAACAGACGGTAGCGGTCGGGGTCGTCGGGCAGGATCCAGTGAAAGCCTTCCTCGAAGAAGACCGACACGGCGTTGGCGGCGATGATCGTCGCCAGCAGGCCGAGGACTGCCCGCGAGGGCCAGCCGGCGGTGATGCCAGTGGGCGTCAGTTCGCGGGCGAAGGTCAGATTCACACCGCTGACCAGCAGCACCGTGATGAAGACGACCAGTGACCAAGTGTAGAGGTGCAATCCCAGCACCGGATCGCCGTAGCCGGGATCGGGCGGCACGATATGCAGCAGCACCTGACGGCCGGCGATGGCTGCGCCGGCCACCGCGGCGATGATGCTCAGGCCGTAGCCGGTGGCGAAGTCGTGCGTTTCGACCGCGCCGCTGCGGGCACGCTGCACGATGTAGGCCGGTCCCAGGGCGCAGAGCAGCATGGCCATGCGCTGGAGGACGCAGAGCGGACAGGGCAGTTCCCCTTCGCCGAACTGGATGCCAAACGCGCCGAGCAAGACGCCGCACACGGCCAGGATGTTGAAGTGGGCGATCCAGAAGCCGAGGCGCGCGGTGGTCATGGTTGTCTGTTTAGAAGTTCAACGGCAGGCTGCTGGTCACATGATGATTGAACAGCAGGACGGTGGCGACCAGGGCGGTGAAGAAGAGCGCGAGCGTCAGCCAGCGCCGCGGGCCGCGCATGGCCAGCAGCGTGCCGCCGATCAGCAGAAAGATGATGGTATCCAAACGCGGACCTCCGCGCGATGATACAGCAACGCCTGGTTGCTATATCATTTCGCGGCGACGCGGTCCAGGACCGCTTGCGCTTGCTGGGTCAGCCAGTATTTCTGCGGCCCCTTGGCCAGTTCCTGCAAGAATTGCCGGACCTCCGCGGTCGGCTGGGCTTCCAGCACCACGAGGGCGCGGCGGACGCGCAGTTCCTCATCCGGCGCGGGCGGCAGCTTGTCCATGCGTTCGAGCAGCGTTTCGAGGCGCTGGCGGACTTCCAGGCATGGCTTCCGGCGCAGGTGTTTGCGCAGGGCGGGGTCCGGCAGTCGGCCCAGCTTTTCCAGTTCTTCCGCGGCCTGCTGCCGGACGGGGAACTTGTCGCTGTCCAGTTGCGCGATCAGGGCCTCGATGCGCTCGTGGACGTCGAAGGGCGGCAGCTGGCGGATGCGCTCGCGGATCAGGGTGCTCGCGGCTTCCGGCGCGCGGTTCAGCGACCAGACGGCCGTGTACGCCTGGGGTGGGCTGCCCGAAGCCAGGTCTTCCCAGAGGAAGTTCAGTTCCGGTTCGGAGAGTTTGGCCGGCTTGCGGGCGGGCGCATCGGCCAGCCGACCGGCCGTGGCATGCAGCATCAGGTTGATCCAGAACCGCTCATAGTAGCTGATCCGGCACGCGCGCAGGCGAAATGTCTCGGCAGCGGCCAGATAGACCACGGTGCCCTTGCCGCGCGTGGCGGTCGCGAGATACGGCTGCTCCTGGCCGTCCGGCGTCAAAAAGTCGGCGTCGGCGAAGGTGGCCAGCACGCGCGTCCCGTGCTTGACTTCCGTGACGCCCTGGCAGCGGTGAAAGCCGCGCAGGAGGGCGTCCTTGTTGGCCGCCACCATGCCGTCCTGGAAGGTGTGAAACTCTTCCCAGCCGGCGGTGGGCGCGTCGCCCTGCTCGTCGAGCCGCAGGAATTCGGGCAGCGCGTCCGATTTCGCGAAGCGCAGCCGGCGGGGTTGCTCGCGCTGCCGGCGCGAGTCGGCGACCGCGACGGGCAGCAGGTCGCGCACCGCCGCGAGCTTTTCCTGGTTCTCCTTGCTCGCCAGCGCACCGCTATGAACCGGGCCGGCCGCGAAGATCAGGCCGCCCCCCTGCTCTACCCACTGCGTCAGGTGCTTCTGCTGTTCGGCGTTCAGTTCCGTCCAGTCCGGGTCGAAGGCGATAATCAGGTCGTAGTACGCCAGGTTGGCCTTGCGGTCGTCCGGAAAGGCACGCGGATCGTCCGCTTCGAGGCGGTCGGGGAAACGCAACACCTGAATCGCAGCGGGCAAGCCGGGGAACGGTTCGCCGCGAAACAGGTTGTTCTGATACTGATAGCGAATGGTGAACTCCGCCCACTTGCGATTGTTGAGTTGCTGAGCAAGTCCGTGGCAGAACTGAAAGTCACTGCCCGAACCGCTGGTCAGGATCAGCACACGCAGCGGGTGAGGCACTAGCCGCACCGGGGATCGCACCGCGGTCGGCGGCGCGGGTTCGGCGGCGGCCAGTGGCGCGGACAGTAACGCGAGGCCAACGATGGTCAGCAGCGACAGGGTCTTCATGGGAGAGCCCTCGGGATACCCTGCTAAACCGCAAGCGGCGAGCGGGCGGCCAGCGGGCGGCGCATACAAGACGAGGGACGCGCGGCGAAACCAACAGGATACAAGTTCAAGGTCGATACGGCGGCCTCGTTCGTAGTTCCGCCTTCAGGCGGTGAGCGACTCGCCGCCTGAAGGCGGAACTACGAACGGGCGATTCGGCGCAGACTCTCAATCCTGTGGCTGAAGGACCAGCGCAAAGACCGGCGCGCCGGGTAGTTCGTTCACGGTGTCCGGCGGTTGCTCGGCGAGCAGGTCTGCTTCCCGTGCCAGTGCTTCGAGGTCCAGGCCGGCGCAGTGTGCTACGCCGAGGCCGCGCAACAACGCGGCGGCCCGGCGGGCATGCTGGCGGACGCCTTCGGCCTGTCCTTCGCGTACCTTGACGCCGGCCGCCGCCAGCTTGATCAGTGCCTTGAGGAAGTCGGCCAGCGGCCCGCGCCGGCCGGCGGCGTTCCAGAGTCCTTCCCAAACTTCGTGGGCTTCCCAGCAATAGCCGAGGTTGAACAGGTCGATGGCGTGCAGGTAGGGCCGGCACGCGCGCCAGCGCAGCGGATCGAGCGGCGTTGGCGCTACCGCAGGCTGGCCGAAGCTGTGGCCGCGCGGATCGGAATGCGGATGCGGCGACTGCCCGGGCACGAAGGTGTACGGCGGCAGCGGTTCAGCGGGCAGGAGGCGAGTCGGCGGGAGGCGGCGGTTCATCGACGCGGACCTTCCGGGGCGAGGACGAGGGCGGTTCGAGCAGCTGCATCCAGGTTTCGCCGGGCGGCGTCTGTTTCGCCAGGCAGAAGCAGCGGAGCGCGACCACCTGGCCGCCGGTTCGCTCGTGGCGTTTGCAGACCGGACATTCCCAGAGGCGGCGCACATCGTGACGGGTGCGAGCGGCGGGGCCTTTAATGGCGTCCTCCCCTTGCCGGGACGTGGGCAGTCGATCAGTCCATTGTAACGATTCGGCACTCCAAAATCCGAATCCCGAAATCCGAAATCCGAAACAAATCCGAAGTCCTAAGAAGAAATAGGAAGACAGACAGGGAATGGTCTGGGAATTTGGGTTTTGCGATTCGGATTCTGGAGTTCGAGTCATGAAGCAGATGCGCATCGGCAACGGTTGCGGTTTCTGGGGCGACAACCTCGACGCGCCCATTCTGCTCGCCGAGCGCGGTCGGCTCGATTACCTGACGCTGGAATACCTCGCCGAACTGACCATGTCGATCCTGGCGCTACAGAAACAGCGCGACCCGAACGCAGGCTTTGCCGGCGATTTCCTCGACGTGCTCGAACGGCTCTGCCCTACCCTGCACGAACAGCCGGGGCTAAAAATCATCACCAACGCGGGCGGCATGAACCCGACGGCCTGCGCGGCGCGGGCGCGCGACATCCTGGCCAAAGCCGGGCTAGGCGCGCGGCGGATCGCCACGGTCGGCGGCGACGACCTGCTGCCCCGCCTTGATGAACTGCTGGCGGCGGGACAGCATTTTGAGAATCTCGATAGCGGCGAAGCGCTGGCGACGGTGCGGCCCCGCGTGGTCAGCGCCAATGCTTACCTGGGAGCGCGGCCCATCGTGGCGGCTTTACAGCAGGGAGCATCGATCGTCATCACGGGCCGGGTGGCGGATGCGTCGCTGACGGTCGCGCCGGCGGTCCACGAGTTCGGTTGGTCCTGGGACGACTGGGACCGACTCAGCGCCGCCACGGTGGCGGGGCATCTTATTGAGTGCGGGGCGCAGGCTACCGGCGGGCTGTGGATCGGCTGGCAGCAGGCACACGACCTGGCGAACGTCGGCTATCCGCTGGTGGAGATGGATGAGAGCGGCGCGTTCACCATTACCAAACCAGAGGGAACGGGCGGTGCGGTCAACATCGAGACGGTCGCCGAGCAGTTGCTGTACGAGGTCGGCGACCCAGCCGCCTACCTGACGCCGGACGTCGTCGCGGATTTCACCAGCGTGCGCTTGGAGGACACGGGCAACGACCAGGTGCGCGTGACGGGCTTTCGCGGCCGGCCGGCGACGGACACTTACAAGACTTCCATTGCTTACCGCGATGGCTGGGCAGCGAGCGGCACGCTGCTGATCTTCGGCCCGGATGCGCCAGGCAAGGCCCGACGCTGCGGCGAGATGCTGCTGGCGCGTCTGCGGCGCGCCGGCTACGAGTACGAGCATGCCAACGTCGAATGCCTGGGGGCGGGCGATTGCGTGCCCGGTGTGGTGAGTGCGAAAACAGCGCCGCCGGAAGTCGTGCTGCGCGTCGCGGTGCGCGACTCGCGCCGGGCGGCGGTCGAGCGCTTCACCAAGGAATTCGCGCCGCTGGTCACGTCGGGGCCGCCGGGCGTCACGGGATATACGACCGGCAGGCCAGTGGCGCGCGAGGTGTTCGCCTACTGGCCGTCGCTGGTGGCGAAGTCCTGCATTACCGCCGAAGTGGAAGGAGCACATTCATGACATCGCCAGCAGCGGGACAGACACAGCCGTTGTCCAACCTCGCCCACGGCCGGAGCGGCGACAAGGGCAACCACGCCAACATCGCGGTCATCGCGTACCAACCGTCGGGCTACGACTGGCTGAAGCAGCACCTGACCGCCGACGTGGTGCGCGACTACTTCGCCGCGCTCGGGCCGTCGCGGGTGGTGCGCTACGAACCGGCGAATTTACGAGCGCTGAACTTCGTGCTGTACGATGTACTGAATGGCGGGGCGAGTCGGTCGCTGCGGAGCGATACGCAGGGCAAGACCCTGGCGCTGGCGCTGCTGCAAATGGCGATCCCCTGCCCGATTCCGTAAACTCTGGCGAGCGGCGGGGGGGGGGCCCCGGGTTGGTGGGGTCAACAACGGGGGGACGCCCCCCCCGCGCCCGGCCCGGGATTTTACCAGAGGGGCCCCCCGGGGCGTGTCACCAGTGTACCGCCCGCGGGGGG
>JAEUIF010001426.1 GCA_016795185.1 Planctomycetia bacterium
CGTCGGTGATGCGCGACATCAGGTTGCCCGTCTTCGGGTTCTTGATCTTCACCAGGTCCACCCAGGGCCGGTGCGGCGGGTGGCCCTCGAAACGGTCCCAGCCCTCGACGGCGCGCTCCTGCAACTCGGCGCGCGAGCCGATCACCTCGAAGTCGCCGGTCTTCTCGTCCACCCAGATGGGCAGCGCCAGGCCCCAGAAGCGCTTCTTGGAGATCATCCAGTCGCTCATGTTCCACAGCCAGTCGCGTTCGCGCGCCTGGCCGTTGATCGACTCGGGCAGGAAGGTCACGTTCTCGACCACGCGCCGGATGTCGCCGCGGAAGCCTACTTCGGTCTGCGGTGGTCCCATGTTGATGAACCACTCATCCACCAGGCGGAATAGCAACTCAGTCTTGCAGCGCCAGCAGTGCGGATAACTGTGCGGGTAGCGCTCCACGTCGAGCAGCAGGCCCTTTTTCTTCAGACTGTCAAAGACCCAATCCGCCACCGTGGGATCGACAGCGGACTTGCCTTCCAGTTCGCCGAAGCCGGGCAAGAACACGCCGGTCTCGTCGAGCGGTGCCACGGCGACAAGGTGCTCTTCCTGACCGAGTTCGTAGTCCTCCGCACCGCAACCCGGCGCGATGTGGACGATGCCCGTACCCTCGGCTTCGCCCACGTCCTTCCAGCCGACGACGCGGTGAATTTCCTTCGCTGCTTTCGGCGAGGCCCAGCCCTGGCGCGTGGTATCTTCGGCGACCTGCTTGGGATAACCGGAGGGATGGGCCTGAGCCGCCAGTTCATCGAACGGGCCGGTGTACTCCCAGCCGATCATGTCGCGGCCCGTCACTTCGCCGACGATCTCGAAGCCTTCCTTGCCCGCCTTCTCCTTGAAAATTTGCTCCAGGGGTTTTAGCCGGGGGTATTCCTTGTATTCCTTCTGCTTGAACTGCTCTTCGAGCCGCTTGGCGGTGAACGCGCCCTTGGCCAGATAGTAAACCTGGTCGCGCAAACGGACCTTGAGGTACTTCAGTTCGGGATTCACCGCCGCCGCCACGTTGCTGGTGAGCGTCCAGGGCGTGGTGGTCCAGACCAGGAGGTTCTCCTTGTCGCGGCCTTTGAGCGGAAAGGCGACGAACGGCGCGCGGTGCGCGACCAGGTGGTAGCCCTCGTTCATTTCCTGCTGACTGATGCCGGTGCCGCAGCGCCCGCACCAGGGCATGACGTCGTAGCCGCGATAGACGAGCTTGCGGTCGAAGCACTTCTTGAGAAAGCTCCAGATGGTGTAGTTGTTTTCCTCGGACATGGTGAAGTAGCTGCGCCGGTCATCGGGCCGCTTCTGCCAGTCTTCTTCCCGGTCCCAGTCCATCCAGTAGCCGAGGCGGATCGACTGTTCGGTCTGCCGTTTCGCGAACTTGTTGACGCGCGCCTTGCACTCGTTGACAAACTTATCAATGCTCGCGAAGCGGTCGCCGGGCACGAGGTTCTCGATGTCGCGCTTGGATTGCAGCTTCAGTTCCTTCTCGACTTCCACCTCGACCCACAGGCCCTGACAGTCGAAACCGTTCTGGTAGCGCAGCTCATGGCCGGTCATGGCGAAGTAGCGCTGATAGGCGTCCTTGTAGGTGCGGCCCCAGGCGTGGTGGACGCCCATCGGGTTGTTCGCGGTGATCGGGCCGTCGAGGAAGGACCACTTCGGCTTGCCGCGGTTCTTCGCGCGCAGCTGCTCGAAGATGGCGTGCCGTTCCCAGAATTCGAGGACGGCCCGCTCCTGAGCCGGGAAATCGACCTGCGTTTCCACCTTGTCGAACGGCATGACCGGACCTCGCGGAGAAACTCGAAAAACCGTATTCTATCAAGGAAGGACAACCGACGGCAGAGTGGGTTCGACCACCTTCGCAAAACGAGACCAGACGATGCCTCCCATCCGCCTTGCCGTGCTCATCAGTGGCAGCGGCACCACGCTCCAGAACTTCATCGACCGCATCGCCGACGGCAGCCTGCAAGCCGAGATCGGCCTGGTGGTGTCGAGCAAACCGAGCGTGTTCGGCCTGGAGCGCGCCATGCTCGCCGGCATCCCCACCGCCGTGATCGAACGTCGGCAATGCGCCACGGTGGAGGAGTTCAGCGAGAAACTCTTTGCCCAGTGCCGGCAGGTGCGAGCGCAGCTCGTCTGCCTGGCCGGCTTCTTGCACCTGATCCGCGTGCCGGAAGACTTCACCCATCGGGTGATGAATATCCACCCGGCGCTGATCCCCGCCTTCTGCGGCAAGGGCTACTACGGCCACCACGTCCACGAAGCGGCGCTGGCGCAGGGCGTCAAGGTGTCGGGCTGCACGGTGCATTTCGCCGACAACGAGTACGACCACGGCCCGATCATTTCGCAACGCACGGTCCTGGTGCTCGACGACGATACCCCCGAAGCACTGGCGGAGCGCGTCTTTCGTCAGGAATGCGAGGCGTATCCCGAGGCGATCAGCCTGTTCGCCGAGGGGCGGTTGAAGATCGAAGGCCGGCGGGTGCGGGTGATCTAGCCGCGGGCGGCTTCCTACGGAGATTCCGAACATGATCCAGAGATCGACCAACGCGAATGTGCGGCCCTGGCAGCCAACGCCGGAGCAGGAAGCGAAGTTCAAGGCGACGGATGCCACCTTCGCCTGGCTCTGCAACCTGCCGCGCGAATTGCTGGTGCAATACGCCGGACAGTGGATTGCAGCGAAGGACTGCGCTGTGGTGGCTGCCGGTCAGTCCTACGCGGAAATGCTGACGAACCTGGGCGATACCGATCTGGAGACGGTGATCATTCACCGCATCGAGCAACCTGGCAGGGTGATCTATTGATGATATTCTCAGTTCCCTGGCTATCGGCAATACAGCCGGATGGTTCGGTCATCAGTCGTCCCATCCTGACCGTGAACCTGGCCCGAGTCGATGGCCGGTTCGTTCGTGAAACCGGGCTCGTCGATTCGGGGGCGGATATGACGATGGCGCCTCGCAGACTCTGCGAACTGCTCGGCTATGACTGGTCATTGGGGACGCCGACCGTCTTGCGCGGCATCGCACCGCGCGAGGAATGCCAGGTAACAGGCATGATTCACCCGGTCGAGTTTTACATTCGAGAAGCGGGCTGCCGCCTGACGATTCCGGTGTGCTTCGCGGAAACCGACGGGACATTGCTGCTCGGCCGGGAAGTCCTGTTCGATGCGTTTCGGATTCAGTTCGATCAATCGCAACTCCAGACAGTGTTCGAGTTGGTCTGAGCACGCCGACGCCCCTGGCGATTTGTGGATGAGCCGGCCGCTGGTTAGGAGATTCTCGACATGATCCAGAAATCCACGTATCCCAACGTCCGTCCCTGGCAGCCGACACCCGAGCAGGAAGCCAAGATGCGCGCCACGGACGCGACGGCGGAATGGCTGTGCTACCAGGCTTGCGAAGAACTACGTCCCTACATGGGCCAGTGGATCGCGGCCAGAGACTGCCGGGTGATCGCGTCTGGAACCACGCTGGATGAAGTGTTGCAGCAACTCGGCGATATCGACCTGGGAACGGTGATCCTGGATCGGATTTCGGGTGGGAGGACAATCTATTGAGTACGTTTAGCGCGTCTTGGAGAACGTTGCCCGGAACGAGTGGCGCAACAGAACTGGCACCCAAGTGGCTGGCGCTCGCTCACAACTCGCAGCTCAACGAACAGCCGGCTAAACCAAACCGAGCGCCTTGTCCGCGATGTCCTTACGGTAGTGCATCCCCGGAAAGCTGATCTTCTCCACGGCTTCGTACGCCCGCCGCTTCGCTTGCGACAGCGTGTCGCCCAGCGCGGTCACGCCCAGCACCCGGCCCCCGTCGGTGGTGATGACGTTCTTTTCCAGTTTCGTCCCCGCGTGGAAGACCTTGACGTCGGGCAGCTTGGCCGCTTCCTCCAGGCCGCTGATGACCTTGCCCTTCGGGTAGCTGCCGGGATAACCGCCGCTGCACAGCACCACGCAGACCGCTGGTCGGGGGTCCCAGACGAGTTTGTCGGCGAATTCGTCGAGGCGGTCCTCGGCGGTCGCCAGCAGCAGGTCCACCAGGTCGGTCCGCAGGCGCATCAGCAATGGTTGCGATTCCGGATCGCCGAACCGGCAGTTGTACTCCAGCACGCGCGGCCCCTGGTTGGTGACCATGACGCCCGCGTACAGCACGCCGCGAAAGGGTTTGCGGCGGCGCTTCAGCGCATGGACCGTGGACACGAGGATCGTCTCGTCGATCTTCGCCAGCAGTTCCGGCGTGCCAAGCGGCGCCGGGCAGTAGGCGCCCATGCCGCCGGTGTTCGGTCCCTGATCGCCGTCGAAAACCGCCTTGTGGTCCTGCGTCGGCTGCAAGGGCACGATGGTCCGGCCCGCGACCAGGGCCAGGATGCTCAGTTCCTGGCCTTCCAGCCGCCGTTCGATGACGATCTGCCGGCCCGCGCTCCGGCCGAATTCCTCCTGCACCATGATGCGTTCGACCGCTTGCAGCGCCTGTTCCACGGTGGAGCAAACGACCACGCCCTTGCCGGCTGCCAGTCCGTCCGCCTTGACTACCAGGCGCTCCGAAAGATTGACCGGCACCCGCCGGGTTGGATTGATGACGAACTGCTTGACGCCGTTCTCGACGACGATCTGGTCCTTCGTGAAGGGGCCGTGCAACGTGCGGCCATCGGGCGTGACCACATATTCACGGCTCTGGATGTATTGCCGGGCGGGATCGGGGTGGTCGAAGATACGAAACTCGGCGGTCGGCACGTCCGCGTGGCGCATCAATTGCTTCGCGAACACCTTGCTGCCTTCGAGCTGGGCTGCGTCCTTCGTCGGGCCGAACACCTTCAGTCCTTCCCTCTGGAAGGCGTCGACGATGCCGGCCGCGAGCGGGTCTTCGGGGCCGACCACCGTCAGCCCGATCTGTTCCTTCTTGGCGAAGCGGATCAGCGCGGGAAAGTCGTTCGGTTCGATGGGGACGTTGACGCCGTCTTGCCCGGTGCCGGCATTGCCCGGTGCGCAAAATACCGCTTTGACGCGCGGCGACTGACCCAGCTTCCAAACCAGTGCGTGTTCGCGTCCGCCCTTACCGATCACCAGGACTTTCATGCGCTCGGTTTCCTCGCAACTCCAGAAACCTTCATTGTAGAAGATCGGCGAGGGAAAATTGTAGCCCGCCGCGGAGCGGCGGGCTACTTGGCGAGGGCTTGCAGCAGTTCCTGAAGATTACGTCGATTCTGGCCGAAATCGCCGACGCCCACGCGGCTCTGGCTGCGCAAGTGGACGCGCGTGCCCTGGGCCGTGGGTTCCAGGCGGATGAGAATGTCGTCGACGAAACGCAGCAGGCGCGTTTGTCGGCAGGCATGGATGGTGAGTTTGTCCGAATCCACCTTCTCGACGCGCCAGCGGCGCAGCCGGCCGATCGCCTCTTCAATGTGGACCAGGGCTTCCGCCAGGGGCAGGGACAAGATGGGCGGCACGAGCGCGGCGTCCCCATCCTCGCTCGTGTCGGCCCAGTTGCGTGTGAACCAGCGCAGCCAGTGCATTGCTCGAGGTTCCGGCGGCCAAAGTCGTCCCAGCTCCTGCCAGGCAACTCGACGCCGTTTTATTCTATGATCGTCGCCGGAGTTTGCGCGGCTGGTCGCATCACTTCAGCGGATTGGCATAGTTCACGCCGATCTTGAGGCGCGCAACCTTGCCGTCCTTCATCTCGAAGGTAACCAGTTCGCCGTGCGGCCCCGAAACCGACCCGCCCTCGATGCGAAACTGATGCTCCGCGGTGGGCACGAGGGTCGCCAGCGTGCCGGTTGGATCGTGCTCGGTCGGATTGATGAGCACCAGCTTGCCGTTCATCACCAGCACCTGATTGTCGGCCCACGGGCTGCGGTACTTGCCGACGTACTGCTGCCATTCGGGCCGCGCCTTCGGCGACTCGGGCGCGGGGGCGCTTTTCGTGATGGCGGCGCCGACCCACTGGAATGTCCGGTCCACGACACTGTCGGTCGCACCGGGATAGGGCAGGCCGTCATCGGCGTTGTACAGCGCGATGACCGCGACCTTGTCCTTGGGACGGAAGTAGACCGAGGATTGATAGCCCGCCACCCAGCCGCCGTGACCGACCAGATCGCCGTCGTCGCGATGGATGATGTGGAAGCCCAGCCCCCGGCCGCTCTTCCAGTCCGGCAGCAGCCAGTGGACGCGGTGCATTTCGCGCAGCGTGCTGCCTTTGAGAATCTGGCTGCCCCCGGCGGAGCCGTCGCGGAATTGCAGCGATATGAAGCGGGCCAGGTCTTCGGCCGTGGTCGCCAGGCCGGCGGCGGGCGCGATGCCCTGGGCATCGGTGAAGGGGCGCACCTCGCGCTGGCCGTCGGGCAACCGCCTGCCGTAGCCCGTGGCCAGTCGGGCCTTGTGCGCTTCGGGCAAGCTGACGCTGCTGCTCTTCATGCCCAGCGGGTCGAAGATGTGCTTCTGCACATAGTCCTCGAACGCTTGCCCGGACACCGCGACCACGACTTCGCCCGCCAGGGCCAGGCCCAGGTTGGAATACTTCCATTGCGTATCGGGTGGGTAAACCGCTTCCTGCGCCGGCAGCGCGTCGATCATTTCCTTGCGGCTGGGAAACTTGAAATCGGTCCAGTAGGGAAAGGCCGCTTCGCGCGGCAGACCGGAAGTATGCATCAGCAACTGCCGCACGGTGATGGGCTGCGCATCCGCGTGCGATGTCTTGACCTTGAACCAGGGCAGGTATTTTTCGACCGGATCGTCGAGCTTCAGTTTCCCCTGGTCGCGCAGTTGCAGCACCGCCACGGCGGTGAATAGCTTGGAAATCGACGCGATGCGATAAATGGTGCTCGCCGAGGCCGGCGTCTTCTTGTCGAGGTCGGCCAGGCCGAAGCCTTTGACCCAGACCAGTTCCTGATCGTGGACCACGGCCAGCGTCAAACCCGGCAGCCCGCGATACGCCATTTGCGTTTCGATCCAGGCTTCCAGCAGGCGGCTGGCCGACCGCACTTCCTCGCGCTCGGCGACCTTTCCCGCTGGGGCAGCGGCTTTCGGTTTCGCCTCCTGAGCGGCGGCCGGAAGCGCAAGCCCGAGCCAGGTGGCGCACACGAAGCCCAATGCAATCCGCTGGCGCATGATGAATCCTCCGGAGTGGGAAGGCGGCCGTCCGCTTGTCGGATATTATTCGTAGGATGTCCGCCATCGCAACTGGCAAGTTTTCACCGAAACTCGGTAAGATGGCGGGCATGGAGGTCATCCCATGAACGTGCTTCGACCGCTTTTGCTCGTGCTGTGCGTGGGTCTGTGCATCCGCCCGGCGTCGTCGGCCGATGACAAGCCGGTGCAACTGACCGACGCCGCCCGCAAGATTCACCAGGAAGCCTTGCTGATCGACGGGCACAACGACCTGCCCTGGCAGTTCCGCCTGAAAGCTGACCTCTCGTTTCGCAAGATCGATATCGCCAGACCGCAAAAGGGCCTGCACACCGATATCCCGCGCCTGCGCCAGGGCGGCGTCGGCGCGCAATTCTGGTCGGCGTATGTGCCCGTCGGTTCCCGCAAGGCGGGCACCGCGGTCAAGGAGACGCTCGAACAGATCGACGTGATCCAGCGCTTCGTCCGGGCCTATCCGGACGACTTCGAGATGGCCTACGGCGTCGAGGACATCCTGCGCTTTCGCAAGAACGGCAAGATCGCGTGGCTCATCGGCGTCGAGGGCGGCCACTCCATCGACAACTCGCTCGGCGTGCTGCGCACCTACTACCAACT
>JAEUIF010001460.1 GCA_016795185.1 Planctomycetia bacterium
CAGGCCCCGGCAAGCTGATGCAGACCTTGATGGGCGGCGAGCAAATCCGGCTCGACAATGCCCTGGACATGCTCTCGATCGGCTACGTCCATCCGCTGATGCAGACCATCTTCTGTATCTGGGCCGTCGGCCGGGCGTCGGGGGCCATCGCCGGCGAGATCGACCGGGGCACGATGGAGCTGCTGCTGGCCCAGCCGATCCCGCGCTGGCGGCTGATCGTCGCCCACTTCTGCGTCGACTGGTTGGTGATTCCGCTGCTCTGTCTGTCGCTGTGGGCGGGCAACTGGCTGGGCGTCTGGTTGGTGGGCATGCTGGCGACCGGCCCGGTGGTGGATACGAGCAAGTACGTCGATCCGGCGGTGCTGGGGCCAGCACTGGTGAACGTGGCGGCGCTGCTGTTCGCCCTGAGCGGCTACACGATGTGGCTATCGGCGCGCGGCCGGTTTCGCGGCAAGGTGATGGGCATCGCCGTGCTGACCGTGCTGCTGCAATTCCTGGTCAACGTCATCGGCCAGCTGTGGGACCTGGTCGCGCCGCTGCGCCAGCTGACGGTCTTCTACTACTACCAACCGCAACAGATCATCCTGCAAGACCGCTGGACCGTGGAGGTGGGTAAGTTCTCCGAAAGCGGCACGGCACTGGCCAGCGTGCCGATGGTGGGGGTGCTGTTCGCCGTCGGCTTCGTCGGCTACGCGGCAGCCCTGTGGACCTTCTGCCGCCGCGATTTGCCGGCGCCGCTGTGAGCCAACAAGAAACCCCTCGCCCCTTGCGGGAGAGGGGCAGGGGTGAGGGGTATCAGGCTGTTACCTGGCAATATAACTACCCCTCACCCCTGCCCCTCTCCCGCAAGGGGCGAGGGGAATCGATAGGTCAAAACCCCGACTTCTGTTTCCCCCAGACGTGACCCTGCCGGATGACGACCGTCACGGACTTGTTGCCGTCCTTCCAGACGTATTCCAGGGCGACGTTGGGGTCGGTCTCGTCGGGGTTCTGCAACAGGGCCTGCTGGTTCTTGATGGAGTAGCCGTAGCCCAGCAGGTCCACCACGTCTTCCTCGGACATGCCTTCCTTGATTTCGTCGTAGACACTCTGATCCAGGCTGGCGGCGCTCATGCCGCCGCAGCCCAGCAACAACAAGACACAGCAGCTCAAGCAAAGCGCGAGCAACCAGCGCGCAGGCGGGGCATTTGCCATCGGTGGTCTCCCGGTGATGTACTCGAATGGTTGGAAGCAGTTCGGCCCGGCGCTGGGAAACGCACGATGCGGCCGTCCCGACCACTCTAACGAACTTACCACGCAAATGTGAGCGAATTGTAATGCGGTCGTGCGAAACCACCGTGCTATTGCTGCTGTTGTTGTTGCTGCTGCCGTTCGACCTGCTCGTCGGAATGCTCGTCGAGGTCGTTCATGTTGCAAAACACGGGCGTCAGCGGCACTTCAAAGGTGGGCAGCTGTTCCTGCCAGGAGAGCTTGGGGAGCTTTTCCAGCGCGCGGGTCGCCACCCGGACGGAAATGGTTTCCGTGGCCAGACCGCGATAGATGCCGCGGTTCGGCGTCACGTCGGTGAAGTCGCGGCCGAAAGCGACCTTGACGAAGGTCTCGGTGACGACCTGATCGTGCGTCGGGTCGAAGCCAATCCAGCCCCGGTCGGGCAGCCAGACCTCGCACCAGGCATGGCTTTGCGATTCCTTGTTCGCCCGGTGGATGTAACCGCTGACGTAGCGGGCCGGGATGCCATAGGTCCGCAGCACGGCGATCATCAGGTGGGCGAAGTCCTGGCAAACGCCCTTGCCCTTCTCCAGCACGTCGTCGATGGGCGAACTGGCGGCGGTCACGGCCTTGGCATAGGTGAAGTGCGTGTGGATGTAGTGGTTGACCTGGAGGACGAAATCGCTGATGCGCATGCCATTGTTGGGCCGGACGGCGGCGAGCAGCGGTTGCAGCAGCGGCGTCGGCCGCACCGGGCCGCGCATCATCAGGAAGCCGAGGACTTCGAGGTCCGCCGTGTCGAGGTTCAGCGGATAGGTGGCCCGGCTGCTGGCCAGGTCGCGCGGCTTGGGATGCGTTTCGACCACGGAGGCAGCGAGCACCCGCGTCTGCGCGTGCGGCGGCACGAGCGTGTAGTGGTGCACGCGGTTGCCGAAGCCGTCGGTGTAGCGAAACAGCGCGGTCTGCGGGCCGATGGCCAGGTGAAACGAGCAGCAACTCTGGTCGTCGTCGCTGACGGGTTCCATGCGCACCTCGGCCACGGACTCCGTGACCGGTGCATCGTATTCCAGGACGGTTTCGTGCTGTACTTCGAGGATCATCGGTTTCTCTCCGTCCCCAGGCGAGCGGCGGGCGTGAGCCCGCTGTTCAACGGTCGGTGACTGGCGCTTCCAACAGCGGGCTGACACCCGCCGCTCGCCAGGACCTACCGCAACGCATACTGATTTTGCAATGCCACGCTCGCCCGTGTGCAGCGGTCGAGCAAGCCGCTGAGGAACTCGTGCAGCCGGCCGGGTTGCAGCTGGTCGCGCTCGACGAACTTCAGGTCGCTGATGACGCGGCCGAGCAGCCGGTCGGCCTGCCGGCCGTTCTGGTCCTTGTCGGCGTCAATCGCGTCCAGGGCGCGGGCCGATTGCTCCAGGCAGAAGCGCACCGAGCGCGGGAACGATTCGTGCAGCAGCAGGAACTCGACGACGCGCTCCGGATCGACCCGGCCGACGTAGGTCCGCTGAAACGCTTCATAGGCCCGGCAGCTGCGCAGCACCGCCGCCCATTGCAGGTTCGACAGGGGCAGGTCCATCGGGTTCTGGAGGTTTTGCAGCATGTGATAGCGCACGTCGAGGATGCGCAACGTCTTGTCGGCGCGTTCGAGGTACTTGCCCAGCTGGATGAACTGCCAGCCCTCGTCGCGGGTCATGGTGGCGTCGCAGACGCCCTGAAACAGCAGGCTGCCGCACTCCACCGCCTGGTAAAAGTCGTGCGGCGATTCGCTGGCGCGAGCGGTGAACTCGGGGTCTTTCAGCTGCCAGTAGAGCTTGTTCAATTCGCGCCACATGGCCGAGCTGATGTTGCCGCGCACGCCGCGGGCGTTCATCCGCGCGCGGGTCAAGCAGCCCATGATGCACGTGGGATTATTCGTCTCGAACGTGAACCAGTGTCCCAGGCCCGCCAGCGGCCCGCTGGCATGGCCGTTCAGTTCGGGCGTCGCCTGCTGGAGAATGGACGCCAGGCTTTGCGCTAGCTGCTCGGCGGGCCGGGCGGTGACGCCCCGCAGGTCGAGTTCCAGATGGAACGAGACGTCCAGCAAGCGGGCCAGATGTTCGGCCCGCTCCAGGTAGCGGCTCATCCAGAACAAGGCATCGGCGACACGGCTCAGCATGGTTCGGGTTACCTTCTAGCTCCGCTCCCCTCTCCCCCGG
>JAEUIF010001483.1 GCA_016795185.1 Planctomycetia bacterium
TGCTCGTCGATCTGCTCCAGAAAGCCGCTGCGGTTTTCGGCGTCCTCCATCGCGCCGTCTTGCAACGTTTCGGTGCACGCCTTGATAACCGAAAGCGGCGTTTTCAGCTCATGCGAGACGTTGGCCACGAACTCCCGGCGCAGGCGTTCGAGTCGATGCAGTTCCGTCGTGTCTTGCAACACCAGCACCGCGCCGCCGCTCGGCGAACCCGGCAGCCGCGCGACGTAGACCGCCAGGCTCTTGACCGTTGGCCCGTTCCACTCGAGTTCCTCGCGGTAGGGCTCGGCACGCTGCTCGGCGCGCTCGACCACTTCCTGAATGGCGCGCTGCCGGACCACTTCCCATAACTTGCGGCCGACGACGGCATCACCGGGAAATTCGAGCAGCTGCGCTGCCCGTTCGTTGGCGAAGAGCACGCGCTGCTGGCCGTCGATGGCAATCACGCCCTCGACCATGCCGCCCAGGACGGTGCGCAGCTTCTGCCGGTCCTCCTCGACCTGGCGAAACTGCGCCGCCAACCGTTCGCTCATGATGTTGAACGCACGGGCCAGGCTGCCGATTTCGTCGGGCGCGAGGGCGTAGACCTTGTGCCCGTAATCGCCCGCCGCGATGCGCTCAGCGCCCGCGGTCAACTCTTGCAAGGGCTTGGTGATCCGCCGCGCCAGCCAGAGCGCCAGCAGCAGCACCGCCCCAGCGGACAGGGCGGCGAAGGTCCAGATCAGCGCGTCCAGCTGCGCGAGTTCGCGTTCCACCTGGTCGAGCGGCCGGGCCAGACGGATGAAAGCCACCGGCGATTTGCCGTCGGTTCGCCGCACGACATACATCATCGATTCACCGACCGTCCGGCTGTAGCGGGTCGAACGGCCGACGCCTTCGGTGCGCGCCTGTGAGACCTCGGGGCGCTGGAGGTGATTCTCCATCCGGTCGGGCTTTTCGTGGGAATCGGCCAAAATGCTGCCATCGGCGCGAATCAGCGTGACGCGCGCATCCATGCGCTGTCCCCAGTTCTTCGCGTAGGCTTCGAGCAGCGGCACGAGGCCGTCGGGCCAATCCTGTACCATGCCGTCGATCAAGGCGGCCTTGGCTTGCAGGCTGTCGTCGATCTGCTTGAGTTCAAAGCGCTCGACACGGTTGACGATCAGTTTGCCCAGCACGGCGATCACTGCCAGCACGAGGACGGCGTAGGTGCCGAACAGCCGCCAGAAGGTGCGCCATCGGCCGGTTTGCATGGTGGAAGACGATAGCGGGAAGGCACGAAGTACGAAGCCGCCGGGTGCCATGCCCACGGCTTTGCGTGGGCATGGAGCACTCTTAAGGTTCCCATGCCCACGCAAAGCCGTGGGCATGGCACCCAAGCTGTTGATTGAGGAAAATGTCCCCAACACCTGAACTAATGGAGATTGTGCCCGAACAGGCAGCAAAAGGCAACCGACGCCTACCAGCGCAGCTTCGACTGATACCGCTGCCGCAGCCAGATCGCCACACCGTTCAGCGCCATCAGCGTGACCATCAGGATCAAGCTGGCGAGCGCGGCGTTGTAGCGCCAGCCGATCTCGACTGCATCGGACCAGGCGAAAATCTGCATCGGCAGCACCGTGAA
>JAEUIF010001487.1 GCA_016795185.1 Planctomycetia bacterium
TTCGCGCCGCGATGATGAAACTTCACCAGGTCGAAAGCGGTGAGGTGCCGGGCCACCAGGCGCAGCAGCCGTGCCAGGAAATCAGCGTGGCCCGCTGCGCTCAGCAACTGCCGGTCTTCCAGGAGGCGCGCGAAAGCCAGCGCCCGGTCCACGAACGAGGTGTAGGGCGACAGCGCGGCCTCGTTGAAAACTAGCAGCAACAGCGCCGGCAGCGACTCCCGTGACCGGTGCCAGCGCTCCGCGAAAGCCGAGGCAACAGTCGGCAATGCCGCGTCCGGCGTGCCGCGCAGCAAGCATTCGAGCAGCCGTGCCTGCTCGGCTGGCGCTGAAGTCGCTTGTGGGCCACGTTCCAGGAGTTCCATCCATGAACTCATGGGCGTGGATGAATCGGCGGCGCTCGGTTGGTGGAAGTAGGCCAGTTCACCCAGCGAAAAAGCCGGCAATGGTGCTTCGACGGAGGTTAAAGGCAAACGACTAACCCCCAGCACGGCTTGTCGCAAGCGCCCGGCCAGTTCCTCGCGCAGGGCCGCAGCGTCCCGCAAGCGCGACAGTTCCACCACGGCCGTCAGTTCGCGCAGCCACTTCTCCACCGGGCGGCTCAAGATCACGTTGTCGCCGGAGTCGTAGGCTTCCCAGGCATAGGATTTGATCCCGCGCGTGACGTAGACGTTGCCGACTGCCGCATCGAGCTTGAGCGACAAGAGTGGTTCTGCCACGACGGCATCGCCGTCCAGAACGTGGATGTTCCACGATTCAAAGGTCCGCCGTTGCCGGGTCTGCGTGGCATCGAGCAGCCGGCCGTGAAAATTCTCCCAGGGCAATTCTTCAGTCGGAAGGTGCCGCCAGGCCAGGTGTAGCGCGCCGGACACGAAGAAGTGCCCCGGTGCCACGGCTGTCGCGATGGCCGCGCGAATCGTGTCGAGGCTCCGCGTCGGTATTGCGTCGTTTAGCATGATGAACTGATTCGGCCGGTTTGCCGCACCCTGAAGAATGCCCCGCCGTTCGCCGGCGGCCCGGTTTATTGTACGGGCCGGCGGCCGCGGCGCGCCGGCTGCGGCCTGCCCGCCCCGCCGCGGCGGTTCATCTTGCACGGTTTGCCCGCCCGACGGTAAAGTACGCTCGACCTACCGACCCGGTACACCGCACTCGGACCGTAACCCGGCTTGAGGAAGGAGCCTCGATGCACGGATTGCATGCCGTTTCGGAATCGCGCACCACGAACTGGGACGTCCTGCCCCAGCCGGAGAACCTTGCCGCGGCCCTCGACCGCGCCCGCGACCGTCTGCTGGGCTTGCAAAAGCCCGATGGACACTGGATCGGTGAGCTGCAAGGCGATTCCATCCTCGAATCGGAGTACATCCTGCTACTCGCCTTCCTGGGACGCGAGCGCGACCCGAAGGCCGCCAAGGCGGCGCGCTACCTCGTCCAGCAGCAACTCCCCGAAGGGGGTTGGGCCAACTATCCCGGCGGCCCGCCCGACATTAGCGTTTCGGTGAAGGCCTATTTCGCGCTCAAGCTCGTGGGCTATTTGCCGGACGAGCCCTTCATGCAGCGCGCCCGCGACGTGATTCGCCAGCTGGGCGGCGCGGCGGCCTGCAACAGCTTCACCAAGTTCTACCTGGCGCTGCTCGGCCAGTTCCCCTACGATAACTGCGCCTCTGTGCCGCCGGAAATGATGCTGCTGCCACGCTGGAGCTACATCAACATCTATGCGATGTCGAGCTGGACGCGCACCATCGTGGTGCCGCTCAGCATATTCTCGGCCCATCGGCCGATTCGGCAGCTACCCGAGCGACTCGGCATCCGCGAGTTGTTTCTGGAGGCGCCCGAAACGCCGCGCTGGCCGCACCCACCCTCGTCGCAGTGGTGCAGCTGGACGAACTTCTTCCTGGGGCTCGACTGGCTCTACAAGAAGATCGAACGCCGTGGCCTGGGTTTCATCCGCCGGCAAGCCGTGCAGCGGGCGACGACCTGGATGCTGGAGCATCTGCAAGACAGCGACGGCCTGGGCGCGATCTTCCCGCCGATGATCTACACGGTCATCAGCCTGCGCTGCCTGGGCTATGCGGACGGTTCGCCGGAAATGCGCTGGGCGATGAAGCAACTCGACGATTTGATGATCGAGGAAGGCGACACGATCCGCCTACAGCCCTGCCTGTCGCCCGTCTGGGATACCGCGCTTTCGCTGGTCGGACTGGCTGATGCCGGGGTGAAGCTGCCGGACGCGCCCGCCGAGCGCGGCGTGCGCTGGCTGCTGGACCGCGAGGTGCGGCGGCGCGGCGACTGGAGCCTGGCCGCGCCGCACGTCGAACCGGGTGGCTGGTTCTTCGAGTATCGCAATGCCTT
>JAEUIF010001497.1 GCA_016795185.1 Planctomycetia bacterium
GCCAATCGGGCTTACGTGCAATTCCTGGTGGATGTCGATGACTGGCGCAAGATCGACGGCCTGATGGTCGCGATCCAGGAGCACCTCGACCAGACGCAGCCCAACGCCAACGCCGTGGCGAAGAAGTTCCTGCTCGGTCCCGGCGCGGGCGGACGCATCCAGTTGCGCTTCCGTGGCCCCGACCCAGTGGTACTACGGCAACTCGGGGATGAGGCGATGGCAATCCTGCGGGACGAGCAGGCGCTGTGCGTGCGCCACGACTGGCGGCAGCGGGAGAAAGTGCTGCGTCCCGACCTGCTCGAACTCCAGGCGCGGCGCAACGGTATCACGCGCGTCGAGGTCGGTCGGACGCTGGAAACCAGCTTCGAGGGGCGGGCCGTGGGTTTCTTCCGCGAACCGGGCAGCGCCGGCGCGGGCGCCTATCCGCAGGAGTCGCGGTTCTTACCGATCATCGCCCGGCCGCCGCAGGCCGAGCGCGAGGATGTCAACGCCATCGACAGCTTGCAAATCTGGAGCCCGGTCGCGGGGCGGATGATTCCGCTGAGCCAGGTGATGACCGGCCCCGTGGTGGTCTGGGAAGACCCCATCGTCGTGCGCCGGGACCGCTTCCCGACGTTGACCGTCCACGCCGATCCGCGCACCGGGCTGCCAAGCCAGTTGTTCAACCGAGTGCGCTCCCGCATCGAGGGGATTGCGCTGCCCGACAGCTACACGATGGAATGGGGCGGCGAATACGAGAACTCGCGCGACGCCCGCGCCGCGCTGGCCAAGCCGCTGCCCTTCGTCTTCGTGCTGATGGTCTTCATCGTCGTCTGCCTGTTCAACTCCTTCCGCACCACGCTGCTGATCTGGCTGGTGATGCCGCTGGCCATCATCGGCGTGACGCTCGGCCTGCTGCTCAGCGGCCTGCCGTTCGGCTTCATGGCCCTGCTCGGCGTGCTGGCCCTGGGCGGTGAACTCATCAAGAACCAGATCGTGGTGCTGAGCAAGATTTTC
Organism: Planctomycetia bacterium; assembly: GCA_016795185.1. Taxonomy (GTDB): domain Bacteria; phylum Planctomycetota; class Planctomycetia; order Gemmatales; family Gemmataceae; genus JAGVLI01. Next base: position 997 of record JAEUIF010001497.1, read on the forward strand.
ACCGAGATCGACCAGGGCAAACCCCGGTATCAGGCCATCCTGGACGGCGGCGTCAGCAAGATGCGGCCGGTGAGCATGGTGGTGCTGACGACGGTCCTCGGCTCGATTCCGCTGGTGAAAGACCCGTTTTTCGACTCGATGGCGGTGTGCATCATGTTCGGTCTGACGTTCGCCGCCATCCTATCGCTGTTCGTGACGCCGGTGCTGTACGCGATCTTTTTCAATGTCCACGAAGGCGATGTGCCGCCGGCCGAGCCACCGCTGGCGGAAGGCTAGAGCATTTTGCGATTGGCTGTAGCGATCCGCACAGCGGACCCTACAAATTACTGTAGGGTCCGCTGTGCGGACCGTGGCGCCCGGTGCTCCATCCATTAGCGAAACGCTCTAGGAATTTGTTCGTAGTTCCGCCTTCAGGCGGCGTGAGCGACCCGCCGCCTGAAGGCGGAACTACGAACTGCCAAAGGAAGTATTTCGGAGCCGTTGTGCGATGACCACGCCAAGCCCGAACGCGGCCCCCTTCGTCTCAACCGGACGGCTGCCCGCGCCCGAAGTGGTCCAGGCGCTGGTGGCCGAGGCGCACGCGCGCTGCCGGGAGAACACCGAAGGGCAGAACTCGCAGGTCTACCCGGCGCTGGCGCGGGTGCCGAGTACCCTCTTTGGCGTCTGCCTGGTCGGCGTGCGCGGCGAGGTTTACACGGCCGGCGACGCGGACCACGAGTTCGCGATCATGAGCGTCTCAAAGCCTTTCGTCTTCGCCCTGGTGTGCCAGGCTTTGGGCGTCGAGGAGGTCCGCCAGCGGATTGGCGTGAACGCGACGGGCCGAGCTTTCAACTCGCTGGAAGGCATCGAGCGCGGCGACGACGGTCGGACCAACCCGATGGTAAACTCGGGCGCGATCGCCACGACCAGCCTCGCGCCGGGCGACTCGCGCGATGCCCGCTGGCGCTTTATTCACGAAGGGCTATCGCGCTTCGCCGGCCGGACCTTGCCCTTGAACGACGAGGTCTATGCTTCCGCGTCCGAGACGAACTTCCGGAATCAGAGCATTGCCCGCATGCTCCAGAGTTACGGGCGCGTCTACCTCGACCCAGCCGCAGCGACGGACCTGTATACCAGACAGTGCTCCCTGAACGTCAGCGCCCGCGATCTCGCCGTGATGGGCGCGACGCTCGCGGACGGCGGCGTCAATCCGCTGACCAAGGAGCGCGTGGTCGATGCCGCCATCTGTCATTACGCCCTGGCGGTGATGGTGACCGCCGGGTTGTACGAAACCTCCGGCGACTGGCTGTACGACATCGGCCTACCGGGCAAAAGCGGCATCGGCGGCGGCATCGTTACCGTTTCGCCCGGTAAGGGCGGTCTGGGCACCTTCGCCCCACCGCTCGACAGCGCGGGCAACAGCGTCAAAGGGCAACGGGTTGCTCAGTTCCTGTCCCAGCGTCTGGGGATGGACCTGTTCGTTTCGCAGCCGGCGGTTTGATGGCATCCTTCGTCCCTGGCCTTCGAGAAAGATTGTCTCATGACCGAGATGGCTGCCGCCCCCAAAACCGGCATGCAAAAACTGCTGGACCTGGTCGAGAGGGCGGGCAACAAGGTTCCGCACCCGGCCCTGCTGTTCCTGGCCTTGATGGGGGCGGTCATCGTGCTGTCGCATGTGCTGTCTCTGCTGGGCGTCAGTGTTACCTACGACCGGATCAATGCCGAGACGCACCAGGCCGAGCAGAAGACCGACGCCGTCGTCAGCCTGCTGTCGGCGGACGGCATTCGCTTCATCTGCACGTCCGTGGTGCCGAACTTCGTCAGCTTTGGGCCGGTCGGCATCATCTTTGTGGCGATGATCGGCGTGGGACTGGCCGAACGGGCCGGCCTGATTGGCGCGCTGATTCGTAAGATCGTGACCGTGGCTCCGCCCGCGACCATGACCGCCATCGTGGTCACGCTCGGCCTGATGTCGAGCATCGCCTCCGATGCGGGCTACCTGGTGCTGATTCCGCTCGGAGCGGCAGCGTTTCACAGCCTGGGCCGGCATCCGCTCGCCGGCCTGGCGGCGGCGTTCGCCGGGGTCGCCGCCGCGTTCGGCGTGAACTTCATGGTCAAGCCAATCGACGGCATCCTCGCCGAGATGACCAACGATGCGATTCACATCGTCGATCCTGCCCGGTCCATCGACCTGTCGGCGAACTTCTATTTTGGCATCGTGTCCAGTCTGGTGCTGATCGTCGTCATCGCGGTCATCACCACGCGCATCGTGGAGCCGCGCCTGGGCCAGTACCAGGGTGAGGCGAACGAGAAGCAACAGGAAGGACTGTCCACCGACGAATTGCGCGGATTGAAGTTCGCGCTCTGGGTATTCCTGGCTTTCGCGGGCCTGCTGGCCCTGGTCGTGCTGCCGCCGGGCGCGCCGCTGCGGAATCCGGAGACCGGGGCCATCATCGGCCGTTCACCGTTCATGGATAGCCTGGTCTTCCTCATCATGCTGGCGTTCCTCGCCACGGGCCTCGCCTACGGCGTGGGCGCGAAGACCATCCAGAGCACCGAAGAAGCGATCGACGCCATCACCCTGACGCTGTCCGATCTCGGCGGATTGCTCTTCCTGTTCTTCGTCATCAGCCAGTTCGTGGCCTATTTCAACTTCAGCAACATCGGCACCGTCGTGGCCGTGAGCCTGGCCGACGTGCTCAAGGAAGCCCACCTGGGCGGCGGCACGCTGCTGCTGGCGTTCATCGTCATCGGCTTCGTGCTCTGCTTCCCGCTGCCCAACATCCTGCCGAAGTGGGCGATCCTCGCGCCGGTGTTCGTGCCGTTGTTCTTGAAGCTCGGCATCGCGCCCGACGCCGTGCTGGCGGCGTACCGGGTGAGCGATTCGCCGCCCAACGTCATCAACCCGCTGCTGCCGCACTTCGCCCTGGTGGTCGGCTTCGCCCGGCGCTGGCAACCCGACGCCGGGGTGGGCACGGTCGTGGCTATGATGCTGCCGTATACGGCCCTCACCATGATCGTCTGGACGCTCCTGTTCTTCATCTGGTACGCGCTCGGACTGCCGTTCGGGCCGAACTGATACCCACGACGCCTCCGAGACCCACCGGCATGGAATCCGCCGCGCCGCCCCCCGATACCAGCACGCTCCTGGAATTCATGTTCCGCCTGGGGCAAGCCTACCTGGCTTGCGGCGAGCAGACGGCCAAGGTGGAGCTGGTGCTGCGCCGCGTCGCCACGGCGAACGGCATCCGGCGTTCGCGCGTGGTGGCCTACCCGACGGCGCTGTTCATCGTCGTGCAAGCGAGCGCGGACGGGGACGAGCGCGTCACGCTGGCGGAAGGTCCGCTTCAGGTGCTGCGCCTCGATCAAATTGGCGACGTCTATACCCTCGGCGAAACCGCTCAGCGGGGTGAAGTCACACCGCAGGACGGACTGACGCAGCTGAACGCGATCCTACGGAAGGAGCCGCGCTTTGGTTCGCCGGGCGTGGTGCTGGGCCATACCGTGCTGTCCATCGGGCTGGCGCTGGTGCTGATGCCGTTGCTCATCAACCTGGCCGCCGCCGCCCTGCTGGGCACGCTGGTCGGCGCGCTCAAGCTGTTCAACCGCGACCGCCCAGTGCTGGCGGTGCCCGCGCCCGTGGTGGCTGCCGCGCTGGTCGCCATGCTCGTCTTCCTCGCCATGCGGCAGGGTCTGGCGGTGGACCCGGAATTCGCCCTGATTCCCCCGCTGGTGGCGTTCTTGCCGGGAGCGATGCTGACGCTCGGCATGGTGGAGCTGGCCTACGGCGACATGGTGAGCGGTTCCAGCCGGCTGATCACCGGCTTCGTGCAACTGGTGCTGCTGGCGTTCGGGCT
>JAEUIF010000036.1 GCA_016795185.1 Planctomycetia bacterium
ACCAACGGTCCCAACCACCATCCACCACCGGCGCGGTCGGCCCCACCGGCACCCCCCGCAACCAACGGCACGCCGCCCCTCTCCCCGGTCGAGGAAGCCGAGGCGCTGCAAAGCCTGCTGCGCGAAGCGCTGGCCCGAACCACCCGGCTCGTGGCTGGGCTGAAGCAGCAACGGAAGCAACAGCGCTTGGTCTCTTCCACGTTGGCAAGCTTGCGCCAGCTCCAGCAAGTTCAAGCACAACCCTGATCCCCCGAGAAAGGAGACCACCGACCCGATTTCTAACCACTCGTATCTCCACCGTTCGCGCGTCGTTCGACGCGGTCTTCTCCCGCACTTCCCTCAGGAACAGAGGATTTCATCATGCCGCGGATTTTCTGGTTTGGGCTGGGCGTCCTGGCACGGGCGGTCAGCATCGTCACCGGCCTTTACAGCGACTGGGTCTGGAACAAGCTGGTCGAGGGTGCCGAGTTCGCCGTCGACTTCCTGCAAGACTTCTGGGACTTCACCTGTTGGGCGGTCGATCAACTGGCCGGCTACCTGTCCGGCCGCCAACGCTATGAGCTGAACTATTGAGCCGATCCTGTTCGGCGCCCACGTTTCGCGCAGCAGTGTTGCGTCTTGCGTCCCATTTCATTTTTCACCAATCGAAGGAGAAACCACCATGATCGCGCGTCTGCTCATCATCGCGGCCAGCACCTTGGCCGGTGCCCTGGCCACCCTGTTCATTCGCAAGGCAGTGATCGGCGACGATCCCGGCCTGCCGCAACTGCCGGAGCACATCTTCCGCCCCCGCCGGCGTTCGCCGCGCACCCAGCTGGAGGTGCGTCAGGATGGCGAAAGCGTCGAGCAGTAGCCACCGCGACAGCGGGCCGGCCGGGTGTCCTGGCCGGCCCGCTCTGCTTCGTCCATCACTCTCTTCTTTGCCAAGGAGTTTCGTCATGCGTCATCTCCGAGAGTTCAACGGCCAGCTCGTGCGCCGTACCATCCGCGTCGGCGATCAGATTGCTGTCGTGTTGAAGCATCCTGAAAAAGGCCAACCCGGCCAGCGGCTCCTGCTGTCCGTGGACGAGTACCGGGCCGGTCTTAAGACCCGCTCGGCCAAGACGACTTGTGTTCCCGCGTAGCACCCCGCGCGGCGCGTCGGCACACTTGCCGGCGCGCCGCTTCTTCCCGAGGGTTTTATGCCCGATCTCAAACCTGACTCTCCAAAGCACAAGCCGCCGCAGCCAGCCCCGGCCCCAGACCGGGCCCGGCTAATCAAGCTGCTCGGCCGCATGCTGGCCGAAGAGTGGCTAGCCCGGCAACGGTCTCCCGCTCCGACCGCGTCCAAACCAACAATCAAGTGAGGCACCGCCCGCCCACCACGTCTGACCTTGCTCCAGCGCCGCTCACCTGAGCCCTTCTGTGATCGCAACGTGCGATCCGCGTGCGATACCCCTTCTCAACAATCCAGTCGTGGGATGGAACCCACTTCGTCGGCCGGCGGCCACGCAGCGCCCGGCGGACTTGCCATCGACCTGCGGCCGGGAGGGACCCCATCATGGTCCTCGACAATGTGAACGGCGCCAGCGCCGCCGCCAAGGCGGGCCGGCGCCGCCCCCGCACTCGGTCCGAGATCGAAGCGGAACGCCGCGACCTGGAGAGATCGACCCGCCAGGAAATCAGCGAGATCGCCACCGAGCACCACGCCCTGCTGCCCCGCAATAAGGCCAAGCTGATTGGGGCAATCTATGCCCGCTATTCGACGCGCTTCCAGGGCTCGATCGCCGACCAGGTGCGCTCGATGTATCAGGAGGCCGTCAAGCGCGGCATCTTCATCCCGTTGGAAAACGTCTTCTTCGACCTGGCCGTGCGCGGCGGCAAGAACGACCGCCAGGGCCTCAACCGGCTCCGCGAAATGCTGGCGCAGCGGAAAATCCAGGTCCTCTTGCTGTTCAGCACCAGCCGGCTCTTTCGCAAGCTCTACCATGCCTTGGCGTTCGTCGATCAGGTCGTCAAGGAGTGGGGCATTCGCTGTCTGTTCGTCAAGTCGGGCATCGACACCGATGACAAGCAGCGCTGGGAGATGCTCCTGCAAATGCACGGCATGATCGACCAGTTCTCCGTGGCCATGTCCGGCGAGCACGTCCGCGCCGCCCACGAGGGTCTCCTCGACAAGCAGCACGTTCACGGCACGCTGACCTTCGGCTTCACCGGTGTTCTCGTGGAAGGCCAGGTCACCCGGCGCAACCTACCTCGGCGCAAGATCGCCAAGGACCCGGAGACGGCGCCGTGGGTGGCGAAGATCTTTCGCTGGTACGGCGAAGACCGCCTGGCGATCGAGGCCATCGTGCAGCGGCTGAACGGCCACCCGGACATCCCACTCCCGCCCAAAAGCACCACGGGCATGTGGACCTACCTGGCAGCCCACACGCTGCTGCAAAATCCGCGCTATCGCGGCTGGTGGCTTTACGGCGAGAAGGAGAACACCTGGATCCTGTCCAAGGACTATACGCGGCAGATCAAGCGCCCTGAGCCCTTGCGCCAGGTCCAGATCGAGGAGCTGCGGATCGTCTCCGACGAACTGTGGTACGCCGTCCAGAAACGGCTGGCCGAAGAGCAGCGACTCAATGCCGGCCGCAAGCCCAAGGACGGCAACCGCACCGCGCGGCCGCGCTTGCTCAACGGCCTGTTCTTCTGCCCCGAGCACGGCCGCCCGCTCCAGGTCGGCGGTGCCTTCGGCCATGTGATGTTCTGTCCCGCGTGCCGGGCGCTGCCGGCGGCAGACCGGCCGCTCTACTCGTTGCTCAACCGCGAGTTGGCCCTGCGACTGACCTGCGAGACCTTGGCCCGGTTTATTCGGCAGGACAACGGCCTGGTGGATGAAGTGATCGCGGCCTGCCAGGCCGAGGCGGCGGCGCTGCAGCAGCCGGACCCGAGTCGATTGGCCGAGCTGCGAACCCGGGCCGACCAGCTGGCGCGCAAGATCGCCTTCAACCAGCGCAATGTCGGCGACACGCCGGAAGATCACGAGGAAACGGCCAAGCTCATCAAGGACCTACGCGACCAGCGCAACACCGCGTTGGCGGAGCTGAAGGCGCTGGAGGCTGGCCAGGCCCGGACCATAAGCATTCCGACAAAGGAGGAAACCCGCCAACTGCTGGATGAGCTGGACCAGTTGCTGATGGCAGCGGCTACCAGCAACACGGAAGCGAATGCTGGCAAGGCGCGAGAAGTGATCAAGCTCCTGACCGGCGGTCGGATCAACCTGTACCAGCAAGGCGAGCGTCGCCGTCACGGCGGCTGGCTGCAAGGTCGCTTCCAGAAGCGGCTGCTACCGTTCCTTGCAAACAAAGCGATCGGCGGCAGCACCACGATCGGAACCGCCGTCAACCACCCAGCCACCGAGGTCGTCATCGATTACCGCGACCAGACGATGCGCGCATGGGAAGGCCAGCAGGCCAAGGAGCTCTACGACCAGGGCTTGATGCACAAGGAGATCGCCGCCCGGCTCGGTTGCGGCCGGAACTGGGTCACCAAGCTGCTCCAGGGATGGTTTGGCGCTCACGGCCAGCCGTTCACGGATGGTCGCCAGCGACGGTCCACGCTGCCCCACAAGCAGATGATGCCAACCATGTACGCGCAGTTGGCGGACCAGGCCAAGGCACTGTGGGACCAGGGGCAGGCCGACGTGCAAATCGCCGCGCGGCTAAATTGTAGCCCGCCCACGGTCGTCGCCGCCGTGGAACACTGGCATCGCTCGCGCGGGCTGGAACCGCCCAGCCACGCCAGCCGGCGGGCCAACCTGGTGGACCTGATGCAGCAGCTATACGTGCAGCATCGCAGCATCCGCGACATTGCCAAGGCGGTCGGCATGTGCACCCGCAGCGTCACATTGCTGCTTCGCGAGCGGTTCGTCCAGGAAGGCAGGACGCTGCCGGACGGCCGAACAAGAGGACGCCCGGGCAGCGCCATACAGGCTTGATTTCCAAGGGCCCAGTCACGCGACGGCATCAGCACCAGCCGTCGAAACCTGCAGTGTGCCCTGGGGACCGGCAATGCCGGTCCCCAGGGGCCATTTTTGTTTAGCTATTGCGAACTCCTCAAAGCCGGCGTCCAGGAAGTATGATAGCCCTTCCTGCAGCCCAACCACTGGAGACGCACCGGCTGGAAGGTGGAAGGAATTGAACGGAATTGCTGGCATCAGCTGCCCGCCACTCGGAATCAACAATCTCAAGGCAGCCAGAGCAGGCTGATGATCTGCCCGTAGCGATTCAGGGGGATCACTTCTTCCACGATGAAACGAGACTCGATCCCCTTTTTATCTGGCAGCCAGCATTCCAGATCAACCTCCTCGGGACCGTTCGGCACCGGCTCCCCTCGGAACACGGAACTGGCGACGGTGTGATGGGAGAGCGGTGTACCCGGGTCGATCCAGAAGTGCTCCTCGAAATCGGCGCTGGCCCGCCACCAGCGCACCTGCCCCATCTCGGAAATCACCACGGCACAGTAGTCGTCCGCCAGTTCGACGCACCGCACCGCCGTCGCCGTGAGCGACGTGTCGAAGGCTGTTGCCAGGGACTTCACGCGCTCGGCCGAGGGCCGGTGTCCGCGAACGCGCGGGCCGAAGAGGGACTCCGGCATCAACAACGCCGCCGCGAAATAGTTGGCCTCGATCTCCGGCTCACTGCCCTGGTACTGCGCCACCATGTCCAGGCTCGTACAGGCGAGCACCTGCGAGATGTTCTTGTGCAGCAACCAATGGCCCAACTCGTGGGCAATGGCGAAGCGACGGCGACCCCTTTCGGGAAGGGTATCCTTCACGCGGATCAGACCCCGCGACCCTTTGCGCAACAGCCGGGCGTCGGCCCCGTCCAGCGGGCCGTCCATCACCAGGACGCCCATCGCCCAGGCCAGGTCTTCCAGGACCAGATCCTGCGGCTCCTGAAAACCGTAGAGCTTCCAGACGCGGGCAGCCTCCGCGTGGGCCAGGATCGGGCTGACTCGGCGGCTTGGCATCAGTCACCCCCGGCGAGCTGTTCCAGCCGGTGGAGGTCGTCGAGCAAGGACTGCAGGTCCTGGTTGCTGGCAGCCGCCTCGAGCTTGCGGAAGTAGGCGGCCTGCGCCGTACCGCTCAGGCGGCGGGCGATCAGCTCGTGCAACTTGTCCCGGAGCTGTTCCGCCGCGGGCGCAAGCAACTGCCCGAATCGCGCCGCCAGCGACGGGCGCTCCGCGCGCGCTGCTTCCAGCCGGGTCCGGGCGGACCGGGCTTCCAGGGCGCCGCGCACCTTGCGCAGGGCCGGCTGCATGTCGATGCCCAGCTCGCGCAGCTGCTGTTGCACTTCCGTGCGCGGCGGGTCTTCTTCGCAGTAGAGGAAGTCGAAGAACCGGTCCCACACGTCGTCACCGGACCGTTCGATGCCGGCCATGTTCGCCGCCTCCCTTGAGTTTCTTCAACACCTTGCTCACCTTGTTGCGCAGGCGCTTCTGGGCGTTGTTAATCTCTCGCAACTCCTGGTCCAGGACCACTGCCATTTCCGACGGCTTGGTGATGTCATTCTCCAAGCATTCAAAAATGCGCAACACCAGCGGGTCGTTTCGGACGGCCGCCACCACCTCATCGCGGAACACCTGCATGCTGTCGGCGTCGGCAACCGCCGCGGCCGGGTCGGGCGCCTGCCCGTCCACGCACGGTTCCGGCAGCTCGCTGTCGTCGGTGGCGGCGGGAAAGCGCCGGGTCGTGCGGTTCTCCGCTGACGTGACCAGGTTGCTCACCTTGCTGTCGACCACCCCTTTCAAGAAAAGAAGCAGGGGGATGGCCGGGTCCCAGGTCCGGGTCCCATTGATGACGTCGATCACGGCGTCGGTGGCGAGATCCCGCGCCTCAACGCCGCCGGGGATGCTGCCACCCTGCTTGAGCGTCAAGCCGCGCCACCGCAGGCGGAGGAGCTTGTAGATGGCGTGGCACGTAAGTCGTTCCAACAACTCTTCCAGCTGGGCGTCGTTCATGGGCTCGAACGGGTTCACGGCTCCCCCACCGGCGCTGCCGGGCGCGGCCAGACCCCTTCCTCTTGCCGGTCTCCCGAACTTTTTTGCCGCGCGATCGGCAAAAAAAGGTCGCTGCCCAGCAAGAGAAAGTAGGTCAATCAGGCGGCGCAGGTGGCGCCGCCACCCACTCACTATACAGGAGGCGTTCATGGAATTGGAGCACGGGATGCAGGCCGGCGACGAGGGCAACCCGGCCGAGGGCGAAGCCATCGAAGTGGTCGAGATCGAGGAGTACGGGAGGCGGAACGAGCGGCCGCCCAAAGCCCGCAAGTACATCATCCGCATCGACAAGGTGCGGCACGAGTGGCCCCGGCCGCTCATCACCGGCCGCGAGCTGTTGCGGTTGGCGGGCAAGGACCCGACGCGCTGCTCGGTGCGCCAGAAGCTGCACGGCGGTCAGGCCAAGACGATCGGCCTGGACGAGACCGTGAACCTGGCGGAACCGGGCATCGAGAGGTTCATGACCCTCTGCCACGACCAGACGGACGGTTGAGCCATGCGCCGCGATTTTCAACTGCGTGAGGTCGATCGCGATTACCTCGAACGGCTGGGGAAACCCTGGGAGGCAGTGCGCGACCAGGGGATCGACTGGCTGCTGATCCACGGCTGGCCGATCCCCGCCGGTTACCAAGTCGGCGCCGCTAAAGTCGCGCTGCAGATTCCCGGCGGCTACCCCGACGCCCAGATCGACATGGTTTACTTCGACCCGCCGCTGGGCCGCCACGACGGGCGTGGGATCGTGCAGACCTCGCCCCAGGACATTGCTGGGGGCAGCTTCCAACGCTGGTCGCGGCATCGGACCGGAGAGAATCCATGGGTGGCTGGGGAGGATGGCGTGGAAACGCACATGATTCTCGTGGACTTGTGGCTCCAAGCCGAGGTGAGGCGGTGACCATGGATGTGACGTTGCGGATGACGGGGCGCCAGCACCAGCTGCTCCAGGCGCACCTGCTGCCGGCCGATGGCAAGGAGGCCGCGGCCGTGGCCCTCTGCGGCCGGCGGGCGGGCCAGCGCGTCCACGCGCTGACGGTGCGCCAGATCGTGCCCATTCCCTACAACGAGTGCGCCACCCGCGAACGGGACTTGCTCACCTGGCCGACCGCCCGGCTGGTGCCGCTGCTGGAAGAGGCGGCCAAGCGCCAGCTGGCAATCCTCAAGATCCACAGCCACCCGCAGGGACTACATTCCTTCTCGGCCCAAGACGACGCAGCGGACCGGGAGCTGTTCTCATCGGTGCACGGCTGGGTCGATGACGATCAGCCGCACGCCAGCGCCGTGATGCTGCCGGGCGGCGAGATGTTTGGCCGCGCCGTCGGCCCCGCCGACTTCACTTCACTGGCCAGCGTGAGCGTTGCCGGTGACGACATCTTCTTCTGGCACGTCGATGGCAATGATGAAACCCATCCGGAGCACAGCCGGCGCAATGAGCAAGCATTCGGCCGGGGCACGGTCCACCGGCTGCGGCAGTTGGCGGTCGCTGTCGTCGGCTGCTCCGGAACCGGCAGCCCGGTCATCGAGCAGCTGGCCCGGTTGCAGGTCGGGCGATTGGTACTCGTGGACCCCGACCGCATCGAGCCCAAGAACCTGAACCGTATTCTCAACGCGACCGCCGAGGATGCCCGCAAGAAACGGTTCAAGGTCGAGGTCGCCGCCCGCTCCGTGGCGCAGCTGGGTTTCGGTACCGAGGTCGACCCGATCCCGGAAAACCTCTGTGCGCCCCACGTGGTCGAGGCGGTCGCCGCGTGTGACGTCGTCTTCGGCTGCATGGACGGCGCCGAGGGCCGGCTCGTTCTCAACCGGCTGGCCACGTTTTATTCCCTGCCGTATTTCGACGTCGGCGTCCGGCTGGACGCCGACGGGCAGGGCGGCATCGACCAGATTGCGGGGACGGTCCACTACCTGCAACCCGGCGGATCGAGCCTCCTGTCGCGTGGCGTGATCACCGCGGAGGAGGCCGCAGCGGATTCCCTGCGGCGCACCAACCCGGAGGAGTATCGGGCACGAGTGCAGCAAGGCTACCTGCGCGGTGTCCGGGAAGACCGGCCCGCCGTGCTGCCGGTGAACCTGCACTACGCCAGCTTGGCCGTCCTCGAATTCCTGGCCCGCCTGCACCCCTACCGCAACGAGGCCAACGGTCGCTTCGCCCGGCACGGAAACAGCCTGGTGAACGCGGACCTCTACTACGACGAGGATGGCGAGCCCGACCGGCCGCTGGCGCGCGAGGTCGGTCGGGGGGACGTGGTGCCGCGGCTCGACATGCCGGCGCTGAGCGGATCGGAGACGGCATGAACATTCTGGTGCGGCTCTGGCGGTTTCTGACGGGCTGGTGGCGGCGAAATCCGACGCTTATCACCGCGCACCGCGTCGGCGAGCTGCCGGCGACACTTCAACCGGGCAAGCTGTACGTAGAGGGCGAAGGAAGCCACATCTGGTCCGTGGCGCTGCTCTGCCCGTGTGGCTGTGGCCACGCGTTGCAGATGAACATGCTGGCCGACACGCACCCGCGCTGGCAGCTGACGATCCACGAGGACGCCACCACGACTCTGTACCCGTCGGTGTGGAGGCAGGTCGGCTGCCGCAGCCACTTCTTCTTGCGGCGCGGCCGGGTCGAGTGGTGCGCCGCCGTCCGCTGAAGTCATCAGTACCGTTCCAGCAAGTAGTGAGCGCGTGACCTGCCCCGCTCCCGCTCCATGCCCACTGCAACCAGTTTCTTGACTGTGCGAAAATCGAACAAAATACAAGTTGACGTTTGATTTTCGCACTGGAGCCGTTATGATATTGAAAGAGGAGGCAATTCGATGGCAACCCAGACTCTCACCATGACCGAAGTTGCCGCACCGGCATTTCCGGGGGCGGACGTGAAACGCCTTCTGCGGGTGGAACTGCAGAAGATCGCGGATGAGGCTTCCGTGCTCCGCCCCGAATGGGAGCCGCTCCTCGACTCGAAGCGGGTGGTTGGGACGGTGCTGGTTCTCGAACACTTGTTCCCGTCGTTCCGCATCCCGCCGGATAAGGTGGTCCGCAAGGGTGGCTATAACGATGTGGAGGAAGCGACCGAACACATCGCCGGCCAGCTCGAACGGCTGTGGGCCGAGCATCGCAAGCCAAAGGTGCGCCAATGACCAAGAACCGGGCTAACCGTGCAGATGACAAGGACGACGACGAGGATCGGAAGGCGCTGGGCGAACGCCTCCGCGAGGCCCGGGAATACCTTGGCTTCTCGCAGGAAGAGGTCGCCGCGTTTCTCGGTGTCTCCCGCTCGGCCTTGTCCCTCATGGAGACGGGACAGCGCAAGGTCGACGCGCTGGAGCTGAAGAAGCTTGCCGGCCTGTACAAGCGTCCGGTCGGCTACTTCACCGGCGACGAGGCCGAAGACTTCTCCTTCGGTGCCGACGTCAAGCACCTGGCACGCAAGGTCTCCCAGCTGTCCGCCGATGACCGGCAGGAGCTGGGACGGTTCGCGGACTTCCTGCGGACGCGCAAGCAGAAGAAGGAGGGATGAGCCGTGGCGCGTCGCGATGCCATCCTGGATGCCGTCGTCGAGGCGGACCGGCTCCATAAGGAGTTCGCCACCCAGGCCCGCGCCGAGCGCGGCGAGGGCCGGATCGACGTATTCGGCATGCTGGTCCGCCGCGACATCCCGGTCATGGTCCGGCCGCTCCGGGGCCTGCTGGGAGCGTACATCGACAATCCCGACCGGGGCGTCATCGTCACCTCGCAGCGCCCGCTGCCCGTCCAGCGCTTCACGGCCGCCCACGAGTTCGGCCACGCGGCACTCGGCCACACGGCCAGCCTCGACGAGGAAGACATCCTCATGGGGGCGCCCTTTGTCACCGACGGCAGCCCCGACCTGCAAGAGGTCCAGGCCAACGCATTCGCGAGTCAGCTCCTGACGCCGTCTTGGTTGATCGTGCAGCACATGAAGCGGCAAGGCTGGACCCGCGACCACCTGACCGACCCGCTCGTCGTCTACCAGCTGGCGCTCCGGATGGGATCGAGCTTCGCGGCGACGTGCTACGCCCTCGCCGAGAGCAAGGGGATTGACAAGCCGACCTGCGAGCGGCTGCTGAAGATCAGGCCCAAGACCATCAAGCAGTCCCTCGCCAAGCCTTACGCCCCGCAGACCTGGTACGGGGACGTGTGGCTGGTGACCGAGCGCGATCACGGCTTGGTCCTGGAGGGCAGCCGCACCGATCTCGTGGTCCTCAAGTTTCAGGAGCATGCCAGTTCCGGCTACATCTGGCAGTTCGGCGCTCTCGCGGAGGTAGGCTTCGCCATCGTGAACGACGGCCGCGCCGCCAGTGGCGGGAAGGCACACATTGGCGGGGTCGTCTCCCGCACCGTCATTGCCGAACCGCAGGACGGCGCCAGCGGCCACGTATGCCTGCGCGAGGTACGCCCCTGGCAGGATGCGGGCGAGCCCTTACAGTCCCTCGAACTCGACGTCAACCTGTCCGGCCCGGTGCCGGCCGGCCTCCTGGCGGCGCAACGTGTCAAACTGCTGGGGGTCGCATGAGTGCGGTCCGCGCCCGCCACGACCTCCGCGGCCGCTTCGGACGGGCACGCGATCAGCAGGGACGCGAGACCTGCCTGGCCTTCGCGCTGAGTGACGCGCATGCCGAAGTGCGCGGAACGCCCTGGTCGCCACTGTGCTGCGAGTACCTGTTCTACCACGCCAAGCAGCGCGATTTGCTGCCCGCCCATGTAGGCACCACCATCCCGGCGATCCGCGCGGCGCTGGAACACGACGGACAGCCGGTCGAGGCGGCGTGGCCCTACTTGAGGGCCCTGCCCGCCGACCGCAAGCGGTGGAAGCCGCCGGCCAAGGTCGGAACGTTGTTTTGCCGCCCCTCGCAAAACCATGGGGCAGCCTTCCAGGAAATTTGGGACGCCGTCGAGGGCGACAAACCCGTCGTGGTCGGCATGTCCTTCTCAGCGGCGTTCTTGCTGCCGGACGGGGAGGGCGTGGTCGATTCCGGAGAAACCGTGGTCCCCGATCTGCGCCATGCGGTGGTGGTGGTCGGAACGGGAACGCGGGCAAGCCGGAAATTCGTGCTGGTGCGCAATAGCTGGGGCGACACCTGGGGCCTGGCGGGCTACGCCTGGCTGAGCGAGCGCTACCTGGCCGCTCGCCTCCTGGTCGCGCTCACGGTCCACTAGGGAGCTTCTGCATCATGTACCTGTGCATACCGACGCAGCGAAGTTGCGCCCGCGCGTGGGTCGCCGCGGCGGCGGCCGTCATCCAGGCCGGGGACGACGCCTACAACGTCGTCATCGACGTAGAAGACCCGTCGAACCACGACGATGCGGACAACGCCGCCATCACGCTGGTGGACAGGTTCCTCCGGGACCACGAGGAAAACCCAGTGGTGACGGTAGCGAATACGATTTTCCCAAAGTCCACGTATCAAGCGCACGGCGTGCCCGATTTCTACGCCGTGGAACACCGAAACCACGACCGCTTGACCGTCACCAAGCGATGGGGCCGGTACTTCGAGCGCATGACCCGGCGGGTGGACGCGGAAGGCCAGACCTACAACCCCCTCGCCAAGATCATCGAGAAGCTGCGCAATCAGAATGGCGCGCGAACGCCGTTCAAGGCGGCCTACGAGCTGCCCACCTACAACCCGGACCTGGACCGCAATAGGTACCGGGATGCGCCCTGCCTGAGCTACTTGAGTTTCAAGCGCCACCCGGAGCGCGGCCTCATGCTGACGGCGCTCTACCGGAACCACAGCTACATCACGCGCTGTCTCGGCAATCTCATCGGCCTCGGCCGGCTCCAGGCTTTCGTGGCGAAGGAAGCGGGCCTCAACGTAGGGTCGCTGACGTGCATCTCGACGCACGCAGAACTGGACACCAAGGCGAACCATTGGGGAATCGAGGATGCCAGGGGACTTGTTCAGCGGGCCGCAGGGCTTCTCGTGGGTTGACGGCAGCTCTCGTATGCCGCAGAAGCCGCTGGCATGGGGAGCGACGACGGGAGGTATCGGTGAGCAGGCGTAAGAAAGAGCGGATTGACCGCGGAGGGGCGAGGCCCGTGACGGTCCCGGCGCCGGTGGCGCCGGACCTCTTTGAGGCGCCGTCGGACCTCGCGCCGCTCCGGCCGTCGCCGGTCTACGACACCTACTGGCGCTTTGCCGCCGAGCGCCAGCGCGTGTTCTTCAACCGCCTAGATCACCGTCCGCCGCCCTGGACGCAGGACCCGGTGCTCCGAACCCACAAGTTCACCAACGCCTACCGGGCTTCCGATCGCGCCAGCCAGTACCTGATCCGTAGCGTGATCTACCGTTCCGATTTGCCCGATGACGCGGCCGAGGTGGTCTTCCGCATCTTGCTGTTCAAACTGTTCAATCGCATCGAGACGTGGGAACTGCTGCAGAAGGAGCTCGGCCCCCTGAGCTACGCGGGATATTCGTTCCGGCGGTACGACCAGGTGCTCAGCCGGGCGCTGACCCGCGGCCAGCGACTCTACTCGGCGGCGAATATCATGCCGTCCGCCGGCTCGCTG
>JAEUIF010000317.1 GCA_016795185.1 Planctomycetia bacterium
CCTCCGTGCGTACAGCGTTGCTGCTGGCACCAGTGGGCCAACTGTAGCAACGCGGTCACACTGATTGTAGGCGGTGCCGGCGGGCAGTGATAGGCGCTGGCTTCAGCGGTCTTTTGAAAGGATGAGGTCCACACACCAGCAACCTCGCACATGCTCGCCCGGCTGCCGGCAGTGATTCAGGATGTCCGCATTGTCGCAACCGGCGTCTTCGAGTGCGTCGGCCAGGACCGGCAGGCGGTCGAAGGCGCGGTCGTCGTAGATGGCGGTGGCGAGTGAAACGACGGTGCTGGTCAGCCAGACGGGATTGATGGTTACAGGGCGGAAGGGGTTGCCGAAGATGTCGCGGAACAGGTCCGATTAACTGAACGAGTCAGCCAGCCTCAAAGCAAATGCGGTCCTGGCTGATGCTATCAAGGCGCCTTCTATCGCGTTGCTTCCGCTCGTTCCCCATACAGCTTCTGTTGCGTTTTCTTCCGCCTCGGTCCATTCTTCTGGGTATCCCTGTGGATAACGTGGAGAATCTCGCCACACTTGGTTCACCATTTGCCACGCGTACCTGCGTTGTCTTGCATTGGCTTCCCCGTCCGCGAAGCGTTCAAGAACATCCACGGCTCGGCGACTGCGTTTGTCAGGAAGAAGATGCTTGACCCTCTGGCAACACGCCACCGCGAACAACCGTAGCTTTCGGTCACTGGCGGTGCCCTGTAGAAACTCCAGCATGGGTGCCGGATCGGCACACACCAGCCACTCCTGCTCCGTCATGGGCGTTCCCTCAGCTGGCTGGCGATGCAATCAACATCAGGTCCCGCGGCGGGCTGCCGCGCAGGAAGCGCCGCACGGGCTCTGGCTCGGCCGCCGAGAGTAAATCCCATTCCTCGGCCGTGCAAGGCCCGAGCAGTTCAATGCCGAGGAGCAGCCCCTGCGCGTCGTAGTCGGCGAAGGCTCGGCCCTCGGCCACCTCGCGTGTCTCGTGAACTGTTCCATTGCGGACGCGCAGATACGCGGCACGAATGCCGCCAGTATGCTCGTCCACCGAGAGGTCGAGTTTGGGATTGAATCGATCCATAAACACCTCAAACGCGCTCCACCGTTGCTCGAATGCCGTGCTTCGGCCGCAGGGTGATCGACGGCCACGGAATCACCGGATGGTCCGGCACCAGCCGGAAGCGGAGGCGCGGCGCCAGCACCGCCAGCACCAGGATGGCTTCCATCATGGAGAACGAGTTGCCGATGCAGACGCGCGGGCCAGCGCCGAAGGGGATGTAGACGTACTTCGGCAGTTGTTTCTGGAATTCTGGCGTCCAGCGATCCGGATCGAAGCGCTCGGGGTCGGTGAACCAGCGCGGGTCGCGGTGCAGCACCCATTGCGCCATAATGAGCGTGGTGCCGGCCGGAATCGCGAAACCGCCGATGGTGCAAGGCTGCACCGCTTGCCGCGAAAAGCCGTAGACCGGCGGGTATAAACGCATCGATTCCAGCACCACTCGTTCGGTGTAGGGCAAACGCGGCACGTCCTGGGCCGTCGGCAGGCGGTCGCCCAGCACGGCTTGCAATTCGGCGCGCAGCTTCGCTTCGACTTCCGGATGCTGCGCGAGCAGGTACCAGGTCCAGCTCAGGGCATTCGCGGTGGTTTCATGGCCGGCGAGGAAGAGCGTCATCACCTCGTCGCGCAGCTGCTGGTCGGTCATGCCCCCCTCACCCCCGACCCCTCTCCCGCCAGGGGAGAGGGGAGTACCTGATTTGCCCCTCTCCCCTGGCGGGAGAGGGGTCGGGGGTGAGGGGGATTCATCGCGGGCCTGGATCAGTGCGGAGAGCAGGTCGCCGCGGTCGCCGCCGCCGGCGCGGCGCTCGTGGATGATCTCGTGAATC
>JAEUIF010000063.1 GCA_016795185.1 Planctomycetia bacterium
ACGCGCGAAAACCCCAAGGTTTTGCCACTGCGCGCCAATTGCTTCTTGGCCCGGAGTGGCCAAAACCCCAGGGTTTTGCCACTCCGGGCCAAAGTGCCACGGCGCTTGACGCAATGCACCCCCGTTTGGGAGGATGGCTGCTGCGAGGCTCCGTGTGGCACGTCCCTCGGTTCTCCGAGGGCGTGCGAGCGACGGGCTATCTGTCGAGAGCGACGCCATTGCGGATTCCGCACGCCCTCGGAGTACCGAGGGACGTGCCACCCAGACGACTGTGCGGCATTCAACAGGGCGACCAGCGATTCTGCCCCATGAAGGACGTGGCCCGACGAATAACTTTACAAGCCAGCGGGCGCGCATCGTGGCAACTCCCGCCACCGCACCCGGTTTCGGTGCGTGAGAGTAGATGATTGGGGCAGTGCAGCGGAGCTTCATGTTCGGCGGCGGAGGGTGAATTGATGCACGACCAGCTCCGTTCCTTGCCCTGCGAGCGGCGACCGCAGTCGATCGCCGTCTTCCCACAGGGCTGGGCCTACCTCCGCTCCTGGCGGACGTTCCGCTGGTTTCTCCTACTGCTGGCACCCGTCGTCGCCAGCGTGGTCGCAATCGTCGTTCGGGACCGTCCCTGGTGGGGTGCGGGGCTGCTGGGCCTGTTGGGGCTGGCAGTCGCGTCCGCTTTGTTCGTGACCCTGCAATCCGGGATGTCGTCGTCCAACTGGGGGACATACTTCCGAACGCGCGAGCCGGGGCGGTACTGGCTGGATGTCGCCATTCTTGGAGCGGCCTATCTGGGCATCGCGCTGGCCGGGTACTTCTGGTAGTGCGACCGACAGGCCACTTCCGCAGATAGTCCACGCTCTTGCCTTGGATCGGGGTTGGGAAGCATGGAACTGGACACGAGCAAGATTGACGACGCGGTGCTTGCCCTGCTCTGCCTGGGCTTGCACGATGACGCACGCGCCTGGAAGGGCTTCGACTGGGATGCGCTGGACCGCCTGCACCAGCAGGGCTACATCACCGACCCGCGCGGCAAGGCGAAATCGGTCGTCTTCACCGAGGAAGGGCTGGAGCGGGCCGAGCGGCTGCTGGAGAAGCTGTTTGGCAAGCAGACCGAATCGGGCGCTGCGGCAGACCGCAAGACATGATGCGCTTCGGGGACTCGTTGTTTTGCGGCGGCCAACGCCGCGTCAAGGCAACGACATCAGCGGGACAATGAACGCGCAGGACGGCTTCAGGTTCGCGATCAGTTTCTGGTCGTCCGTGACGAGTTCGCATCCTTCCCGTTCGGCGAGAGCCACGTAGAGGCAATCGTACAAGCCGCCGCGTTTGCGAGGAGATGTCCACCGCGCGAGCCAGCAGGGGTTCATAAGGGTGCAGGTCCGGCGGCGTGGCGAGGAGGTCGGCGAGCAGGATTCCGGCTTGCCCGACCGGAATGAGCTTCTGGCGCTCCGCTTTCGTCAATGCGCTGGCTGCCTCGGCCGGAAAGATGGATGGGGCGATCAAAGTATGGACCCCGTGGCGACACTCGTCGCGAAGACGCAATGCCCGGGGCGATGCCAGGCGCGGCAGGACCCAGCACAGCGCTGTGGAAATATCCAGGACGTACCTCATGCCTCATCGTCGAGCAGGGACTGAAACGTGGCGTCGTCCACCAAGCCGCGGTCGCGCCGGATCGCGTCCGTGACCTGTTCGGCCCGGGCGCGCACGCGCTCCTGGAGCACAGGGTCCAGCGGCTTGCCGGAGACAAGATGTTCCAGGACAGCGGCGGCGTCCGCCCCACGCAGCTTCGGGTCGTCGAGGTCTACTGGTTTGGTGGTGGAAGAGGTCGTCATGCCGTCATTGTCCCATCCCGTGCGCGGGGGTCAAGCGATGTTCCAGATGGCTGGACTCGCTATAAAAACCGGCAGCGGGCGGCACGTCCCTCGGTACTCCGAGGGCGTGCCGAACCACGCAATGATGTCGGACGCGACTGGTGGCACGTCCAGCGCACGCCCTCGGATTACCGAGCGACGTGCTATCCACCGGCCGAATCCACCAGCAAGCTCGGCCACTTCGGTGAGTGAAAATGGAAACAGTCGGCTATATCGCAACCGGAGTTGTAGTCTTCTTTGCCTGCATTGCTGGCATTGCGGCGTTGAGTTCTTACTTTCAAAAGAAAATACCACCCAAACTGGCAGGGACGGCCATTCCTGAACTCGGTGTTGGACTCGACATCGGCAAACAATACGACATCGTCTACAGTGGAGGGGATTACGGCAGCCAGTTCGTCGAACGGCTTCATGCGGTAAAGATCGTTGGCTACGTCGGCACCGATGAAGACGAAACGGTCGGTAAGATGTACATGCCGTCGCGGCGGAAAACGGCGGTTTCAACAGCGGGCTTCATGCCCGCTGCTCTACTTCCTGATTGAGCTACTGCCCTCGGTCCTGGATGCCCAGCGCCACCCCGGCGTAGCCGAAGGGCTTCCATTCCGCTTCCCAGGCGTCGATGTTCTTGGCGTTCCAACCGTCGTGGTGGGCCTTGTAGCGGGCGTATTCCTCGCGCGCCGTCCGGTGGGCGGGCGACTTGGGGTCTACTTCGTTCAGGGCGTCGTCGTCGATGACGGCGTTGCCCCGCGCCATCCGCGCCCGCAGGATTTCCAGCTGCGCCCGACCGCGTAGGGCCAGGTCGGGAATGGCCTGGGCCAGTTGCTTGGCCTGCTCCTCGTGGCCGGCGCGGGCCGCCTGGCGTACCACGCGGAGCAGCTGGCAGGAGATTTGGGTTTTCGCCGCCGGCCCCAGGTCGGCCAGCTGGCTCTTGACCGATCCCTGGACCAGCTTCACCAGGCCGTCGAGGTCGGCGGTCGCCGTCGGCTCTTGCTCCAGGCCCAGGGCGGCGATCAGAGCCAGGTAGCGCAGCTGATCGAGGCCGGCTTGGCTTTTCGCCCAGGCGCGGACCTTGTCGAGCTGGCCGAGCCGCGCCTGGCTTTCGATCGAACCGACCGCGTAGGCAAACGCGCCGGTGCCGTCGGCGTCGTCGGCCTTCAGCGCTTCGGCGCGTTCGGGCTTCTTCAGCACCAGCCAGAGCGCGACCAGCGAGGGTGCGGCCGGCGGCGGCAGCTTGCTGGTCTTCGCGCGGGCGGCTTCGCTGTCCCAGAGAATCTGGGCGCGGGTGGCGGCGGTCTCGGCTTCCGGCAGGCGGTTGAGCCGCCAGAGCTCCAGGCCGACGACGGCCCGCGCTTCGGGCTTGGCTTCTTCAGCCGTCAGCGCGGAGGTGAGCGTGCTGGAGAGATCGACATCGGTCTTGCCAGCCAGCTTTTGCGTCAGCTGCCGGAGCGTTTCGGCGCGGGCCTCCGGCGTTTGCTGTCCGGCGACCGTCTCGCGGATGCGCTCGAACAGCGGCTCCCAGAGGATGGCGGTCCCCTGCTTGACCTGGGGCAACTCGCCGCCGAGATCGACCAGCGTCAATGCCGTGTCGCGCAACTGGCAATCGCGCTCGCCGTCGGTCGGCGGCAACTGGCTCGCCGCGGCGGTCGCCGACCGCAGTTCGGCCAGTCCCTGCTCGGTGTGCTGCGCGTTGTGGTCCGCGCGCCCGGAACGGCCGTAGAACTCGCCCAGGGCACGATGCACCACGGCGGCGGCTTCGGGCTTCAGCGGTTCCTTGCCGTCCGGCGGATAGGCCGTTTCGAGGGCCAGCGCCAGGGCACGGTTGCGGTCGCCGCCCGCGAAATAGCTGCGCACCTGGAAGAACAGCAGCGTCAGCACGGCGGCGGCTGCCAGGCCGACCAGCGGCCATTTGAGCCGCTCGCCGAGCGTGGGCGGTTCGAGGTCTTCGGGCAGTGCGCCCGCTTCTTCCAGCGCCGCCTGACTGACATTGGACACCGTGGCTTCGGTGCCCCAGGCGTCCTTGGGGGCGACGACGGCATCCTTGCGCAGCAGGCCGCCGGGCCGCGTGTCGATGGTCCGCCAGTCCTTGGGCGCCTGCTTGACCTGCATCGGCACCTTGATGATGCGCTTGCAGGCCGGGCAGGGCGTTTGCTTGCCTTCCATGTCCAGGCCGACTTTCACCTGCTCGTCGCAATAGGCGCAGGTGAAGTCGATGGTCGGTCCCGCCGGCGCGGCCGGGGCGGCGGCTGTCGCCGTCGCCGGTTGGGGCGCGGCGGCGGCTGGCTTCACCGCCGGGGGCGGCGCTGCGGGCTTGGCGACCGGCGCAGGCGCTTTCGTTGCGGGAGCCGCCGGCACGGCCTTCGCCGCTGGGGCCGCAACGGGCGCGGGTGCTTTCGCCGCTGGTGCCGCCGCGGGCGCGGGGGCTGGCTTCGCCGGCGCGGCCGGTGGGGCCTTCGCCGCTGGCGCTGCTTGCGACTTGGCGGCTGGGGCGGCGGGCGCTGGCTTCGCGGGCGCGGCCGGGTTCGGCAGCGCGGTCTTGTTCGCGGCGGGCGGCGCGGCCGGACTGGGCAAAGCCGTTTTGCCAGTCACAGGCGGCGCGGCGGGCGCGGGAGCAGCCTTGGCCGCTGGTGCGGCGTGTGCCGGTGCGGGCTTCGCGGCCGGTGCCGCAGCGGGCGCGGCAGGCTTGGCCGGCGCAGGCGCTGGTGCGGCGGGTTTCGGAGCCGGCGCGGCCGGCGCGGCGACGGTTGCGGGACGCGCTGGTGCGGCCGGTGCCGGGCGATTATTCGTCGCTGCTGGAGCAGCGGTCGCTGCCACGGCTGGCTTGCTCGCGGCCGGCGCGGGTGCCGGCGCGGCCGTGGCACCAGCCGGCGCGGCCGGCGCGGGAATGCGGA
>JAEUIF010000076.1 GCA_016795185.1 Planctomycetia bacterium
GCCCTGGCTAGCGTATAGTCGTGGACGTTGGTAATCGAACCGTCCTCCTCCAGCACGAACCGCTGCTCGGCCACACTCTTGCCGGTCAGGCCCAGCAACTGCACCGGGAACCAGCGAACGGCGCTGTGGTAGAGCAGGTGGCGCATCTTGAGGCCGTGTACCGCGTCCTCACGGTAGCGCTCCAGCAACCAGCGGTTGTCGGCGTACTTGTTGGTCAGCCACAACGACAGGAAAAGTCGCGTCCCGGTCCGGAGCAGCCGGAAGGCGAACCCTTCGAAGACGTCGATCTCGCGCCGATCGTCCCGGTAGTTGACCGGCCGTTTGGAAAAGTAGGTGTGCGTGCCGGACGACCAGAGACTGGGCTTGTGCATCAGCGGCGTACGCAGGTGGAAGGACAGAAACGCCAGACCGATCCGCTCGGTTTCCGGTGACAGCCTCCCCAGCGCCAGCGTCTGCGTCTCACGTCGCGGCGCCAGCGTGACCACGTCCGGGGTGAGTTGATACTCGTGCTGACGCAGCTGCAAATCGGCCGGCACCGCCAGGGCCGGATGACCGGCCGAGCGCACCAGGGCAACGGGCGCTTGCTCGCGGTAGGCGACTTTCTTGGCCAGCAGGCTGAGATTCTGGTCCGCCAGGTCGTCGGCGCCGAAGGAACCATCGACGTCCACCAGCCGATAACTTGTCTGGAGATCGGCCAGGTTCGTGATTTCAAACAGGTTGAAGACATGCGATCCCATCGGTCACCTCTCAAAGGACTTCGGCAGCATCGGCCCGGGTTGCGGCCGGCGGCTCGCTTACGCTGTTCAGGCAAAGGCCGCGAAACGGGCACGGGCCACAAGAATTGGGGTTGCGCGCGTACTCGAAGTCGTCCGCGTTCACCTCCGTGTAGCGGCCAGTGCCGTTCAAGGAGCGGATTTCTGCCAGGTCACGGTAGATGCGGTCCTCCAGCTCTACCACCGCTTCGGCATCACAGCGGTGGCGCACGACCGCCGGCGTCAGCAACTGGACTTCGAAGAGGTCGGCGTCCTCGGGCTGGGCTACGCCCCAGGTGCCGCTTTGCCAAATGGCCCAGCCGTAGAGCGCCGTTTGCAGGCGCGCGTCGCTGCCGCCCATCGAGTCCGAGACCTTCCAGTCCACGATGATGGGCTTGCCGTAGCTGCGGAAGCACAGCAGATCCAGCTGCGCAACCAGGCTGGCTCCGTCGTAGCTCACCCGCACCGGGTGTTCTGCCCAGTAGCGGCGCCGACCGCGCAGCTCCCCCCACAACTCGTCGAGCGCGCCGAGGTTGCGCAAGGCCGTTTCGACGACGGCCTCGGTCTCGGCGAGGACGTCCGGAGAAAGGTCTTCACCCAGCTCGTGCGGCAGCAGCGCGCAGTAGTCGTCGCCGGCTTTCGCCTTGGTCATGCCGGGCTCGCGGTAGCAGCGCTTTTCCGAAAACGCCAGCTGCCGGCGTGCCAGATCGACGGTGCCGCGCACCGCGGCGTCCCAGGCGAACGGCGACCCGTGCTGGAGGGCCGGCACCACGAACAGCTCAATGCCGCGGTGGACCAGCAGCCCGCGCCACTGCTCTGGTGTCTTCAACTGCTTGAGCAGGAAGCACTCCCTGCGCAACGGATCTTTGGCATTGTGCCAGGCGGCAATCTCGCGGAAGTAGTATTGCCGCTGGCACCGCCGGAAGCAGCGGTTTGCCGAAAACGACCAGTCCGTGCTCATGGTTGTTTCCTCCGCCTGGGTCGCGTCTGGCGTTCCCGCTGCCTCCGCTCTAGCAAGTTCAATAGGGCATCCCAGTCTTCGGGAGACGCGATCTCCTGAGCGCGATGGAAGAACCGTCGTGCCTTGGCGTCTTCCGTCAGGCCCTGGAGTTCCGGCGGGACCTTGTCGGCAAGCCGAAGCAGATCGAGGGCATGTTCACCAAGCGCTGCGGCAAGTGCGCGGATGGTGTCCGCGCCCGGCTGATAGCCGGGCTTGCCGTTCTCGATCTTGGACAGGAAGGTGAAATCGACCCCCGCCGCTTCTGCCAAGGTGCGCAGTGTGAACCCCTTGGAAATCCGCAGCTGGCGAAGTCGTTTGCCGAATTCCACGATGTTGCCACCTCCTCGATTAGTCGCCATCCTACCGCTTTGTTGAGTTGAAGTCAACACAAGATTGCGAACCGCCCTTGCTTGATGATTCCACCAAGGTGCGGCGAAGTAAGCTGGCCCTGGCGCAGGTATTCCAGATTCGACTTGGCGAGTTTCTTTGACGGCTCACCCGAGTTCACCGAGGAGCCCACGCTTCCTGATCAAGGCACAGATTGTGTCGATCGGAATTCCCTGATTCCACCTGGCAAGTGTAGCGGGTTTCGCGTCCGGGTCGCCCGCGTGGTGAAGTGCGAGCAGGTTCCAATTCGCGTCGAAAGCTGGAGAGCCGGAGGAGCCGCCTTCGGTGTT
>JAEUIF010000093.1 GCA_016795185.1 Planctomycetia bacterium
CGCTGGATGCCCTCCGACAGCACCAGATTCGCTGCACGCTGGTCTGCACGGTCGATCATCGCGTCAATTTGCACGAGGTCGGCCGGGTGGTGCGCTTCGGCCTGGAACGGCCCGACGTGCGCGGCGTCAGCTTCCAGCTGGCGAGCTACTGCGGCCGGCACCTGCCGGCGGACGAGATGGAGCGGCGCGTCACCATGCCCGACCTGGTGAAAGGGCTGGTGCAGCAAACCGGCGGCCTGGTCGCGGAGACGGACTTCTACCCGCTGCCCTGCGCCCATCCGAACTGTCACATGATGAGTTACATCTATCGAGGCGGCGATGCGCCGACGCCGATCAACCGCATCATCGACGTGACGAAGCACATGGACCTGATCGCCAATAGCATCGTCTACACACCGGCGCGGGCGCGCCAGCTGGCGGCGGCCTACCTCGACGCGGCGGGCGGCTGCGGCTGCGGCCCCAACGGCTGCGGCGAGCCAACCACGTTTAGCCGCGAGCCAAAGGCGAGCGCTGCGCAGCCCCTCGATGACTTCGTCGTCAAGGCCCTCGCCGAAAAGCTCAATGGCAGCGACGTCTTCCGCATCACGCTGACGGCCTTCCTCGACGCCTACAACTTCGACGTGCGCCGCGTGATGAAGTGCTGCCTGGCGCACCTGCTGCCCAGCGGGCATGTGGTGCCGTTCTGCGCGTACAACACGCTCTACCGCGACGGCCACGTCCCGCTGCCGAAGCTCGCCGACGCGCCGGCAGCCCGGCGGTCGTTACAGCTGGTCAGCGGTTCATAGCTCAACACCTGAATCATACAGCGATGCCCCCCCGCTATTACTACACCCTGTTCATGCTGCTGGCGCTGGCGGTGTTCCTGGCCGTCCGGCAGTACATGCCGAAATCGCCACAGTTCGCGGCGCTGCCCTTCCGCCAACGGTTGCTCCTCGGCTGGGCCATTCTGGTCGGCGGGGCGCTGGGCGCGAAGGCCGGCTACCTGGCCGGCAGCGACGGCAGCTTCTTCGACCTGCCCGCCTGGATGATCGACGGCAAGACCGTGACCACCGGGCTGATGGGTGCCTACCTCGCCGTGGAACTGATGAAGCTGGTCCTCGGCATCCGCGTCAAGACCGGCGACAGCTACGCCTTGCCGTTGGCCCTGGCCCTGGCGGTCGGCCGCTGGGGCTGCTTCTTTTTCGGCTGCTGCTTCGGCAGCCCGACGGACCTGCCCTGGGGCGTGGTTTTCCACGACGGCATCCCCCGCCATCCGACGCAACTCTACGAAGTGGCCTTTCACCTCACGATGGCCGGCGTGCTCGGATTATTGATGTATTTTGGACTACTCCGCTTGCAGTTGCTCAAGCTCTATCTGATCGCGTATGGCGTGTATCGCTTCCTGACCGAGTTCATCCGCCCCGAACCCGTCTGGGCGCTCGGCCTGACGTTCTACCAGTGGGTGTGTCTGGTGTTGATCGCGGGGCTGGCGGTGCAGTGGTGGCTCGACCGGCGGCTGGTTGACAATGGCAGTAGCCCCTCGCCCCTTGCGGGAGAGGGGTTGGGGTGAGGGGGAAGTCACCTGTAGCGTGCAAGCGATTCCACCCCTCACCCCCAACCCCTCTCCCGCAAGGGGCGAGGGGAAACTCATCATAGCCAGTCACTGGCGACTTCCTGAGCAGTGCTGGATGCGCACTGGCCAATCTTTCGCCATTTCTTGCCGGAAATACCCGGAATTCGTAGCGGCATGACTGTTGCAATCCAGCGCGTTGCGGGCGCGGGGGCGGCCCGTTATTGTGTGTGAGTGGAGCGCTCGCCTTTGGTTCGCGGCTAAACGGACGTTATGCCTTCGTTTGCTTATCCCTGGTTCCTGTTGTTGCTGCCCCTGGTGCCGTTGATCGTCTGGCGCTGGGTCACGCGGCCCCGGCCTGCCATCCGGCATTCCAGCACCGATCTGCTGGTGAAGCTGCCCGGCGGTCGCGAACGCTGGGTGCAGCGCGTCGGCATCATCGTCCGCAGCGCGGTGCTGACGCTGCTGGTCCTTGGCCTGGGCGGCCCGCGCTGGCCCGATCAATCGACGCGCATTCCCACGGAAGGCATCGCCATTGCCATGCTGGTCGATGTGTCGGGCAGCATGGCCGAGGACGATTTCGACTGGAATGAGCAGCCCATCACCCGGCTGGAAGCGGTCAAGCGGGCCTTCAAGCTGTTCGTGCAGGGCGGCGAGGGACCGGACGGTGAAACGCTCGAAGGGCGGCCGGGCGACCTCATCAGTCTGATCGCTTTCGCCACGCGGCCGGAAACACTTTGTCCGCTGACGCTCAGCCATCGCGTGCCGGTGCAGCAACTGGAGAAACTCGAACCGCGCGGCGTGCCGGGGGAATCGGAAACCAATATCAGCGACGCGATCGTCGAGGGACTGCACCGGCTGAACCAGGCCGGGGACAAGCGCAAGGTGATCGTGCTGCTCAGCGACGGCGACCAGACTGTCAGCGACCCACGCAGTCGGTACACGCCGCGCCAGGCCGCCCAGCTAGCCGGCAGTCTGGGCATCCCGATCTACGCCATCGACGCAGGCGGCGCGAAGGCGTCACAATCGGAGGCAGCGCCGCCTGGTGCTCCCGTGGGGCAGGAAGTCGGCTTGCAGAAGCTGCGTGAGATTGCCCGTATCACGAATGGCGAATGCTTCCCCGCCCACGACACCGCCAGCTTGCTCGCGGTCTGTCGCAAGATCGATGCGCTGGAACGGGCGCGCATCGAGAGCTATCAATATCG
>JAEUIF010000144.1 GCA_016795185.1 Planctomycetia bacterium
GCTTCGTAGTTGTACTGGTAGTGAAAGGCAGTCCGCCAGCCGGCAGCGTCGCCCGCCAGCAGCTTCTTCCACGAAGCGCCGTGAATGTTCTCCAGCGGCTTCGCGCCGCAGATGTCGAGAATGCTCGGCGCCAGGTCCAGGCTCAGCACCATTTCCCGCACCTGCGATTTCGGTTTCGCCAGCTGGGGATAGCGCACCAGGAACGGCACGCGAATGCTCTCCTCGTACATGGTCCGTTTATCGACCCGGCCGTGCTCGCCCAGGGCAAAGCCGTTGTCACTGGTGTAGACGATGAGGGTGTTATCGAGTTGGCCCGTTTCCTTGAGCGCGTCGTAAACGCGGCCCACGCTGTCATCCACGGACAGAATGGTGCCCAGGTAGCTGCGGACGAAGCGCGGATACTCCTTCAATCCGTAGAGCGGCCCGCCCACACCATGCCAGGTTGGTATGCTCTCCTTCAGCCAGGCCGGCTGGCTTGCATTGACCTCGACGTTCTTCGGCTTCTCGATCGGCTGGTGGTCGAACGTCTTTTCGTACTTCGGTTCCGGCTGGATCGGCCCGCCGTGCGGCGCTTTGTGCCCCAGGATCATCATGAACGGTTTCTGCCGCTTGCGCTTCAACCAGTCCACTGCATGATCGGTCACCACGGTCGTGTAGTAGCCCTTGATGATCCGGCGCTTCCCGTCGATGTTGAACTCATTGTCGAAGTAGTTGCCCTGGCCCTGGTGGCTCATCCAGTGATCGAAGCCGGGCCGCACGTCGTCGCTTTGCTCGCCCATGTGCCACTTGCCGATGTAGGCGGTCTCGTAACCCGCCTCGTGCAGCCGGCGCGGATAGCTCGGCAGGTCATTGGGAAAATCCGTGAAGTTGTTCAAAACCTTGTGCGTGTGCGCATAGACCCCGCTGAGCAGCGAAGCCCGACTCGGCGAGCAAAGCGAGGTGGTGACGAAGGCGTTGAGGAAGCGCGTGCCTTCGTTCGCTAGCCGGTCCATGTGCGGCGTCTTCAGGAACGGATGGCCGGCGCAGCTCATGGCATCGTGCCGCTGGTCATCGGTGAGGATCACCAAAACGTTGGGGCGCGCCGCATCCGCCGCCAGTCCAGGCACGGCGTCGCACCCCAGAACGGCAAGGGCCAGCAACCAGCCGCCAGAAAATCCGCGCATGTTTAGCCTCGCTTGAGCAGGAAGAGTATAGTGGTGCGGCGCAGTGTACTCGACCGTTTCGCCGAACACAAACCGGGAGCCCTGGTCGCCATGTCAGACCGCCAGATTACCGTGACGGACATTCACGACCTGCCGGCGCAGCAGTTCGACTGGGGCAGCCTGAAATGGCTGTGCAGCCGCGAACTGGCCCCCAACTCCGAACAGACGCTCGGCCTGGTGCATATCCTGCCGGGCCAGCAGAACCCGGAGCATTACCACCCGAACTGCCAGGAAATCCTCTATATGCTGGCCGGCGAATGCGAGCACAGCTTCGACGGTGACTGGGTTCATCTGAAGCCCGGCATGACGATCTGCGTGCCGGCGGGCGTGCGGCACCAGCTGGTCAACAAGGGCTGGGAGCCGGTGACCTGCCTGGTATCGTTCTCGTCGGGCGACCGGCAAACCGTCTTCGTGTGAGTCCCAGGCCATGCCAAACGAACGACCCATCATCGTCATTCCCGCCGACGACCCGCCGCAGCTTCAAGGCTCACCGCACCTGGAGCGCCTCCGCGCCGTCGGCGAAGTTCAACTCTGGGACACGCGGCCGGCGGACGATGCGGACAAGGTGCGCCGCGCCGCCCAGGCCGATTGCCTGATTAACTCGCGCAGCGCCATCAAGTGGCCCGCTGAAGTGCTGCGCCAGTTGCCCCGGCTGCGGATGATTACCGTCGTGGGCATCGGCACGGACGCCATCGACCTGGAAGCCGCCCGGCAACAAGGCATCGTCGTGTGCAATCTGCCGGGCCGCACCGCCGCCATCGTCGCCGAGCATGCCTTCGGGCTGATGCTCGCCGTGGCCAAGAGAGCGTGGTATCAGACCAACGAAATGAAGCAGGGCCGCTGGCAGCGCTGCGACAACGTCTTCCTGCGCGGCAAGCTGCTGGGCATCATCGGTGCTGGTCCCATCGCGCAGGAAATGGTGTCGCTGGGCAAGGCCATCGGCATGCGGGTGCAAGGCTGGACCTTTCAGCCGTCCACCGAGCGCGCAGCGCAACTGGGTATGCCGTTCGTCGCACTGGACGACTTGCTGCGCACCTCGGATGTGGTCAGCCTGCACCTGCCGCTCAGCGACCGAACGCGCGGCTTCCTCGGCAAACGGGAATTTCAATTGCTGAAGCCCGGTGCGTTATTCATCAACACGGCACGCGGCGCGGTCATCGACAACGCCGCCCTGGCCGCCGAACTGAACTCCGGCCGCCTCGGCGGCGCGGGCATCGATGTCTTCGAGACGGAACCGCCCCCCGCGGACCATCCGCTGCTGGCCTGCGAACAGGTGGTACTGACCCCGCACATCGCCGACCAGACGCCCGAAGGCATGGAACTGCTCAATGGCGGCGCGGTGGACAATGTGCTGGCATTTTTGGAAGGGCAGCCGAGGTTTCGGGTGGGGTGAGCGTTCAGGAAGATCGTAGTTCCGCCTTCAGGCGGTCGAGTCGCTCGCCGCCTGAAGGCGGAACTACGAACGGAAGGCCGAACAGACGTTGAAACATGAACTACTCACTGCTTGCCTGGTTCAGTGGGGATCATCCCGGGCATGAAACCCTTGCCGCCAAACGGCTGCGGTGGGCGGCGCAGGCGTTCGAGCGCATCGGGTCGCGGGGCATCGAGATTGGCCTGGTTGAAGGAGAGCGCATCGGCGACCGCGCGGCGGATGGCCGGCTGTGCCATCAGGTAGGCTTCGGCGGTGAACTCGCGCGGTCCCCGGCCGCCCCAGGGCTTCCAGTCACCGCCGGGCTGCTTGCCCTTCTCCCCGAATTGCGGTCGTTGCTTCTCGAATTCCAGAATGACCTGGTTCGATTCGGCCGGCTTGTTCT
>JAEUIF010000153.1 GCA_016795185.1 Planctomycetia bacterium
CGGCCGCACCAGCTGGGCATCCCGCCAGCGTAAGACGAAGACCGAGAAGCCCGTCAGCAGGAAGAAAATCCACACCACCGGCGCGGTCGCCGTCACTAGCGAATCGAAGCCCGCCGTGCCGCCCCAATACAGTCCCACGCCCGCGACCAGCGCGATGCCCAGGGCCATTTGCATCAGCAGGGCGAAGACGGGAGCGCCCAGGTGCGGATGCCAGCGGCCCAGCGGCGCGAACAGGCGATGCTCGGCGCCGAAAGCGGCATACAACCGGGCGGCGGTGAAGATGGTGCCATTGATTGAGCCCAGCGCCGAGACCAGGACCAGCACCAGGATGGCTTGCTCGCCGCGGTCGCCCAGCGCCAGGGCCACGGTTTCGGCCGGCAAGTATTCACCCGCGCCCCGCGCCGCCGCGAAGCCCAGTCCAACCAGGTAAGCGCCGTTCACCAGCAAATAAATCGCCGTCACCGCCAGCGTGCCGACGATCAGTGCCAGCGGCACGGTGCGCTGTCCGTCGAGCACCTCGCGGCTGACGTAGACGGCATCGTTCCAGCCGGCATAGGCGTACAGGACGAAGATCATCGCCAGCGCGAAGGAAGGTTCGGGCACGACGGTCTGCACCGCAGGCGCAGGGCGCGAGCCGGCGCAGAGAAATCCCGCTAGCACAATGCCGCCCAGGCCCAGCACCTTGGCCACCGTCAGCGCGTTCTGCGTGTTCTTACCGCAAGTGGTGCCGAGAATGTTAATGCCTGTCAGCACCACGATGGCCAGCGCCGCGAACAAGCCGGAAGCCTCCGGGGGCATGTGCCAGAGACGGGTGGCGTAGTCGCCGAAGATGTAGGCCACTGCCGCGATGCTGCCGCCGGTACGAATCACGGTGAGCTGCGCCCAGGCGAAGAGAAAGCCGACGGGCGAACCGTAGGCGCGCGTCAGATAGAGGTATTCGCCGCCGGTGCGCGGATAGGTGCTGGCCAGTTCAGCGAAGCACAGCGCGCCGATCAGGGATAGCAGGCCGCCCAAGGTCCAGACCGCCAGCGCTTGCCAGGGGCCGGATACGCTGGCGAACACCCGCCCCGGCGTACTGAAGATGCCCACGCCGACGATGATGCCGACAATGATGCTGACCGTGTCCCACAGGCTCAGCCGGGGTTGCAACAGTGCAGTGGGGCTGGACCGATTGGCCATGAGGCGGAGCCTCCGCGCTGGAGTTTGCTCAGACCCGCCGCGATCAGGCTGCTCGCTCAAGAGTGGTGCTACCGTCATCGTAACGCCTCGCGCGGTTCCCGCCAGTGCAGTTTCACGGCGGTCGAGAAACTGCTTGCAAACCACGGGCGCTTGCTCGATTCTGGCCGGTGCGGGTGGCCCCCGGAACTTCATCGAGGTGATTCATGTCGCGCTGGCTGCGTCGCAAGA
The DNA here is from genome assembly GCA_016795185.1 of Planctomycetia bacterium. GTDB lineage: Bacteria > Planctomycetota > Planctomycetia > Gemmatales > Gemmataceae > JAGVLI01. Next base: position 1,408 of record JAEUIF010000153.1, read on the forward strand.
TCGTCGTCCTGGCTGCCCTGGTGCTGGCAGCGCCGGTCGTTTCTCAGACGACCGTCGGGCCGCCGCGCCTGCCCGTGGTCGAGTTGCCCGGCACGGTATTCATCGCGGGCGGCGGCGCACTGCCCGAAGCAGTCCGCCAACGTTTCGTGCAGCTGGCCGGCGGCAAGGACGCGAAGCTGGTCGTCGTCTCGGCCGCGACCGACGTGGAACAGCAACTCGCAGCCTGGAAACAACTCGGCCCGGCCTCGGTTGTCCCGCTGGTGGCAAGCCAGCGAGACGATGCCGATAAGGAAGCCTTCGTCAAGCCCTTGGCCGAAGCGACCGCCGTCTGGCTGGTGGGCGACCCCGACAAGCTAGCTTCTGCCTGGCGCGGCACCGCGGCCGAGAAGGAACTGCACAAGCTGCTCCAGCGCGGCGGCACGATTGGCGCACCCGCCGCCACCGTTGCCGTCCTGGGGCCTGTGATGTGGACAGGCAAACCGCAGCCCGAGTTCGCGCCGGCTTTCGGTTTGTTGCCAGGCGCGCTCGTCGAGCCGCGACTGCGGCCAGGCGAGCGCGACGCGGTGCTGCTGGCCAAGCAACCGGGCTACTTCGGCCTGAGCGTGGAGGACAGAACGGCGCTGATCGTCAAGGGACGCCGGTTGACGGTGGTCGGCGACGGCGCTGCCGCGATCTGTCAAGCCGCCGGCGCGAACCGACCTGCCAGCCAGCGATCCCTGAAAACGGGGGAGGTCGCCGACCTGGTCGCCCAGAGCCGCATCGCGATTTCCCGCGCGCAGCCGCCTTTTCCGCCGGAGAAGCCCGCGGCGGTGAGCGTGCCGAAGGGCGCGCTGGTCATCGGTGGCGGGGGCGGCATGAGCCTCGACGTCTGGAAGCGCTTCATCGACCTGGCCGGCGGCCCCGACGCGCCCCTCGTGGTCATCCCCACCGCCCTGGAAGACCCCGTGCCGGCCGAACCGGGCGAGGTGAAGGCACTGAAGAAGGCCGGCGCGAAGAACATCCGGATCATGCACACGCGCGATCGAGCCGAAGCGGACAAGGCAGCATTCGCCGCACCGCTCCGGGAAGCAAAGGGTGTCTGGTTCAGCGGCGGCCGGCAATGGCGCTTCGTCGATGCCTACGAGGGGACGCTGACCGAAAAGGGCTTCCACGACGTGCTGGCGCGCGGCGGCGTCATCGGCGGCTCGTCCGCCGGCGCTTCGATTCAGACGGAATACATGCCGCGCGGCGACCCGCTGGGCAACCTGAACATCATCGCCGAGGGGTACGAGCGCGGCTTCGGCTTCCTCAAAGGCGCGGCGGTCGATCAGCACTTCTTCGCTCGCAACCGCACCAAGGACATGACCGAACTGATAAAGACTTACCCGCAGCTGCTGGGCATCGGGATCGATGAAAACACCACCATCATCGTGCAAGGAACCGTCCTGGAAGTGATGGGAAAAACCAAAGTCGCCGTTTACGACCGCCGCCAGCCGATCAAGGACGGCGCGCTCGACTACGAGGAATTGCCGTCCGGTACGCGCTATGACCTGGAGAAACGCAAGCGCATCGACTAAAAAGGATCGTAGAGCGGGTACGGGAGGGCTGGCACGAGGGCCGTCGAACCGGTGGCGTCGGACGGCGACGGGATGGCTGAAGAATTTCCCGACAACATCAGGCGATTCATCACCGAGAATTTCACCTCGGTGGAACAGCTGGAAGCGCTGCTCCTGCTTCGCGCCGACCCAGAGCGCACGTGGGACGCCGCGGAACTGAGTCAGGCGCTGTACACTCAACCTGAGGCGGCGGCGATGCGCCTGGCCGATCTGCGCGGCCGGGGCTTTCTGACCGCCGAAGGCGCGCCGGCCCGTTACCGCTACCGCCCCGCCAATTCCGAACTGGCCCGCCAGGTCGATCTCCTCGCAGACGTCTATCGCGAGCGCCGCGTCACCGTCATCACCCTGATCTACTCCCGGCCCGCCGACCCGGCTCAGGCGTTCGCCGACGCCTTCCGGCTGCGGAAGGAGAAATAAAGTGTCGCAGGCGGTTTACATCCTGTGCGCCATCACCAGCTTGGTCTGCACTGTGCTGCTGGTACGCGCCTACCGGCAAAACCGCGTGCCGCTGCTTTTCTGGAGCGGACTTTGCTTCCTCGGTCTGACCGTCGAGAACTTCGTGTTGTTTCTGGACAAGACCGTGTTTCCGGACGTGGACCTGACCATGTCAGTCCGGATCGCGGCACTGGCGGCGCTGGGTGGCCTGGCGCTGTTGATTTTCGGCATGGTCTGGAAGGATAAGTAAACGCGGGCGCGGCGCGGCTATTTGCAAGACCAGAAGAGCAAAGGAAGGTCGATGGATGAACTCATTCTAGGCGCCACCGCGATGGCGTTTGCGGTCGCCAGCCTCTTTTTCCTGCGTTTCTGGCGCGACACGGGCGACCGGCTGTTCGCGCTGTTCGCCTTCGCCTTTTTGCTGATGAGTTGCGGCCGGGTCGGCTTCGGCCTGACACAGGATCAGGAGGAGGCCCACCCCTACCTGTACTTGCTGCGCTTCTTCTCGTTCAGCCTGATCGTCGTTGCCATCGTGGACAAGAACCGCTCGCGCCCGCCCAGCGCTTGAGTGTCTGGAGGAAGTCTCATGCTCCGTCTGGCATTGTCGTGCTTCGTTGGGTTGTTGCTCTCGGCCGCGGCGCAGGCCGCTCCCGAATTGAAGGTCCGCGCCGATTTCCCCAACGGCTCGGCGCGCGTCGAGAGCATCGACCAGGCGACGCGAACGATCACCATTCAGCCGCACCCGCAACCCGAGCGCGGCTGGGTCTGCTGGTGGTACTTCAAGGTCGAGGGCGTCCAGCCGGGCGAAACGCTCTCCGTCCAGGTGAACGGCAGCGGCTTCACCATTCCGGACCGCGCCGCGTTCAGCGAGGACGACCGGACCTGGAAACAAACCGAACCGGGCGAGAAGCAAAAAGACCGCATCATCTTCAAACAACAGGTGGCGGGGAAGGAAGCCTGGTTCGCGTGGGGCCCGCCCTTCGCGCTGAAGCAGGCCAACGAACTGATCCAGCGCTGGGTCAAGGACAGCCCGCATGCATCCGCGTTCGAGCTCTGCAAGAGCAAGGATGGCCGCGCCGTGCCGGGATTGAAGGTCCAGCAGGCGGGCGTCAAGGACGAGGAGCGCCTGGGCATCTGGGTCCACGCTCGCCAGCATGCCTGGGAATGCGGCTCCAGCTGGGTCGGCCGGGGCTTCGTCGATTGGCTGCTGTCCGACGATGCCGCGGCGGAAACGCTGCGGAAAAAGGCCACCGTCTGGATCGTGCCGATCATGGACGTGGATAGCGTGGAGCGCGGCGCGGGCGGCAAGAACCAGAAACCGCACGACCACAATCGCGACTGGAGCGACCAGCCGATTTATCCCGAGGTGCAAGCGGCGATCAAGCACATCGCCGAACTCGACAAGGCGGGGCGCTTCGACTTGTTCCTGGACCTGCACAATCCGGGGCCAGGCGACAAGCAGCCATTCTTCTTCATTCCGCCGCCGGAGATCATGTCGGTCATCGGTCGGCGCAATCTCGACAGCGTCCTGCATGCCTGTCAGGCCGAGATGCGCGGCCCGCTGAAGCTGGACGAAAAACCGCGCGAATCCGGCGCGAACTACGACGCCAACTGGCGGCGGATCAGCAAGAACTACGTGCGGGCCAAGAGCCGCGACCACGTGGTTTCGGTCTGCCTGGAGACAGCCTGGAACACGCCGAACAGCACGACGGAAGGGTATCTGCGGCTGGGGCAAGAATTGGGGCGAGCGGTCGAGCGGTACTTCCGGGAGGCGACGCGCGGGAAGTGACGCGGACTACTCCTGAGAGGCCAGGTCGGGCACCAACGGCAGCTGGCCGTACACGCCCACGAGCCAAAAGGCGTCGCGAATCTCCGGCCGCGGGTTCTTCAGGTAAATGCGCCCGCCGCGCCGCTTCACGGCGTTCCAGAAATCGATGATCGCGGCCATCGGCCGGCAACCCAGGAAGGTTAGCCCTTCGAGATCGAGGACTGTCATGTCGCGCCGCCAGGCCGACAGGATCTGCAACTTGTCGCGCAGTTTGTCCGCTTCGGCATCGACCAGTTCGCCGCGAACGGCGATCACCAGGCGTTCCGGCAAACGGCGGACGCTCAGATCGAAGCGGGACTGCGGTTGCGGGGACAGGTCGCGTGCGACCTGCGGTTGCGAGTGCATCACGGTAAACCTCCACATGGCATGAAGCAAGTTGGGGTATTGCCTTCACTTGCTCATACAGACTTCGCGGAGGTGTGTGACAGGAACGAAGCATGGAATTGCGCGAGTGAGCCCAGGCACGATTAACGTCGCCAACCAAAGGTGATCGAGACTTGACTTTTGGTCAAGATATGCTACTTTGCAAATGCCGAAGCGTGTTGCGGGGGCGTGGCTTGTGTGCTCTCTGGCAGTTGCTTCAGCGTTATCCGCGTCGTCGGCGGCGCGGCCGAATTGAAGGAACCTCGCAAGCGGAGTGATATTGTCGGCGTGCCGGCACGTTCGGCGTCATCCACGCCCTCAACGGCGTGGCCGGATTGAAATGGCTCATTCACGATGCTGGGGATCATGGTTTCGATCCCGCAGGATGCGCCCGCGCTCTGGCCCCGGATGACGATGAATCCCTTCAAACCTTCAATCGGTGTTAGTAATGTCCAGCGAACCTGCACGCGAATGCTCGTTCTTCATCTCAATTCTTCGAGACAAGCAACTTGCCGATGGCGAACCGCATACCGCCGAAGCCTGGGAATGGTTGGATCAAGAACTCTTTGCACGATTCGGCGGCTACACGATTGCACCAGGCTTGTACCGGGGGTGCGACACGGATCCGCACACGCAACAACGAGTGGACGATGAGTCGTACAAATTCATCGTCGCCGTATCACCAGAGGCCCTCGAACGTCTGCGCGACTTGCTGCGGCAGGCGTGCGTGGAGTTTGCACAAAAGTGCATCTACCTGAACATTGCAAGCCAGGTGGAGTTCATCGAGGCAACAAGCCATGAATCCAACGGGAGTGTATAGCGATCTGCGCGGCCGGACGTATCACCTGTGCGAACTCGACGACGCCGAGCGGACACTACTGCAAGAGTTCGTCCAGTATGCGAACGATCACCCGGATTGGGGCGAGTACGGTAATTTCCGCATGGCCAAGATCGGCGAATTCTACGCAGCGCGCGGATTGGATCGCCGGCAGACCATCGCGACGCCGCTGTGGCGCATTTCCCAGGACATCGGCAGCCGGTTGCTGGTGGCGGCCGGCCACGCTCGCGCTCCCGACTACCGTTCCGACCTTGACCACTTGATTCGCGAGAATTTTCGCACGCGCCGCGAGTTTTGCGACGCCACCGGCATTTCCGAGGACATGTTGAGCCATGTCTTGGCGGGCCGCAAGCACCTGGCGATTGATACTCTTTCACAGGCTCTCGAACGGATTGGCTATCGGCTGCAAATCACGCCGCGCCCCTGATGGAGCGCGGCTGGTCTGTCCCATGACTTATTCGGTAACTGATGCCGGCACCAACGGCAGCAGGTGATGCACGCCGGCGCGTTCCAGCGCCTGACGCACCTCCGGTTGCGGATCCGCGATCAGGGCCAGGCCGCCATGCCGCTGCACCGCATCGCGATACTCGACCAGCGCCGCCATCGCCCGGCCGCTGATGAGCGTCACCCCTTCCAGGTCGAAGACCGTGACGCGCCGGCCCCAGAGGGCCAGCACCCGCAACTGGCTGCGCAGGCGTTCTACCTCCGTAACGCCGAGTTCCCCTCGAATGGTCACGGCCAGCGCTTGCTCGACCGGGCGGACCTTGAGTTCGTAACGGGCTTTCCGGGGAATCAGGTTCAGGGCGGCAAGTGGTGGGGCAATGGTCAACATGCGAACCTCCGGTGATCGTGGTGCGGCCGTGCGGTCGGCCGTTGGCAACACTTACGGAGGTTGGCTGGGCTGTGACAGGAATTTTGCAACGATCAGCGCAGTGGCAGTTACGGTGCGTTCGCGTTCAGGGCGTCGTGGTAAGCATCGTAAACACGGCCTTCAAAGCAAACGACGATGACGCTTGCGATGGTCTGTAGGCGCTCCAGACCCTGCGCGATTTCGTTCAGGGCAATGCGTGCCGCCCGCTGCACCGGAAAGCGATAGGCCCCCGTGCTGATCGAGGGGAAGGCCAGCGTGCGCAGGCCGTGCTGCTCGGCCAGCGCGAAGCAACTGCGATAGCAGCTGGCTAGCAGTTCGTCCTCACCGTTCGTGCCGCCGTACCAGATCGGCCCGACGGTGTGAATGACATGGCGTGCCGGCAAGGCATAGCCCCGCGTGATCCGCGCCGAGCCCGTCGGGCAGCCGCCCAGGGTCCGGCATTCGTCCAGCAGTTCCGGCCCGGCGGCATCGTGAATCGCGCCATCGACCCCGGCCCCGCCCAGCAGTGAAGTGTTGGCGGCGTTGACGATGGCATCGACCGCGCACTCGGTGATGTCGCCGCGCACGATCTGCAACCGACCGCCGCAACCGCTGTGCGTTTCACTCATGGCAGCCTCCCTGGAGCGGAGGATTGCGACCCATCCGCTGGACCGCTATGCTGACCGAGTCCCGCACCGCTGCTTTCGGAGCCATGACCATGATGATGGCGGATAACATCTTTCTGAAGATCATCGAGAAGAAGATTCCGGCCCGCATTGCTTACGAGGACGACCTCTGCCTGGCATTTCACGACATCAATCCGCAAGCGCCGACGCACGTGCTTATCATTCCCAAGAAGGCAATTCGCACGCACGCGGACGTGGTCGCGGCCGACCGCGATCTGCTCGGCCACTTGCACCTGGTTGCGGTCAAACTCGCCGAGCAACTCGGCCTGAAGGACGGCTACCGGCTGGTCATCAATTGCGAGGAGCAAGCAGGGCAAACGGTGCCGCACCTGCACATGCACCTGCTGGGCGGCCGCGCCATGCACTGGCCGCCGGGCTAAGGAGCTAGCGGACAGAACTTGTAGGGTCCGCTGTGTGAACCATTGTAGTCCCGACAGCATGCGCGTGAATGGACCGCACAGCGGACCCTACGAAAGTTCAGTCCGGCAACTCTTCGCTTCGTTTCGGCGGCGGCGCACGCCAACGCCTATTTCTTGGCGGCAACGACGGGCTTGGCGCCCTCGGGTTGCTTGACGGCGAGCCGCTCTTGCCGCAAGCGCCTGCGCTTGCGTGCCTTGACCCGGTCTCCGGCGCGGTTGTGTCCCATCGGTGGCACTCCTGGAAAGCGAATGAGCTTCAGGGCGAAGGCATCACTCTATCGCTCCAGAACGGCGATAGCAAACCCGATCACCGCCGCGCCGTCGCCGGCTGCATGGTTACCGCGCCTCCGGAAAGACATCCGGCTCGACCTGATACCCGTCAGCCAGCTTGTTGGTCATGTTGAACAGGCCGACGACGGACATCACTTCGCCGAGCCCTTCGTTGTCGAGACCGAGGCGCTGCACGGCGGCGGTATGGCTGTTGATGCAGTACCGGCAACCATTGGTCGCCGATACGGCCAGGGCAATGATCTCCTTGGTCAGCATATCGAGTTTGCCCGGCTGCATGACATTCTTCAGGTGCGTCCAGACCAGTTCGAGGTGCGACGGGTCGGAGGCCAGCGCCCGCCAGAAGTCCGGCACCTGGTCGATCTTCTTGGTCGCCTTGATGTCGCGAAACACGCGCTGCACGATCGGATCAAGGCTGTTCTCGTCAACCAGCTTCACGGTGGCCATGTTCGGCGTCTCCTGCTGATGGTCCTGGGTTGGTCCGGTGTCGTCCTTGGTCACAGGTGGTGCATCCGCACGCCCTCGGAGTACCGAGGGACGGGCCACCCAACGGGTGTGGCTGGACTTGAGTCTGCCAAACCGCGGTGCGAGGGTTCAAGGGGAGTTGGTGTGGAAAATCGATTTTGGCACGGAGTTGCAAAACACCGGAGTTTTGGCCACTCCGTGCCAAGAAGCATTTGGCGCGCAGTGGCAAAACACTGGGGTTTTCGACCCTCCGCGCCAAGCAGCTTTTTCTTGGCACGAAGGGTGGTCAAGAAGTGACCACCCCAAAAAGAACACCCTGTCCGCCAGGGGAGTTGGCGGACAGGGTGAGGGTGCGAAGCCGCAAGCGGCGGCTTGCTTGCCGGACGTTGTTAGAACAGCTCCTCGATCGGCTTGCCGTCCTCGATCATGTACATCGGGCGGCCGGTCGGGTGGGTGAACTGCATGCGCTGGTCCATGCCGAGCACCTGGAAGATGGTGGCCATGTAGTCCTGCGGCCAGATCGGTCGGGACTTGGGGTAGCCGCCGCGGTCGTCGGATTCGCCGATCACCTGCTGCATCTTCAAACCGCCGCCGCAGAAGGCCAGCGGGTTCAGGCCCGCCCAGTGGTCGCGGCCGGCGTCCTTGTCCTTGCCGTAGTTGCCGACGCGCGGCGTGCGGCCGAACTCGCCCGTGATGATGAGCAGGATGTCGTTCTCCAGGCCGCGCTCCTTCACATCTTCCATGAAGGCGTGGACGGCATGGTCGAGCTTCGGGCACAGGTCCTTGCAGCCGGGGATGATGCCGCTGTGATGGTCCCAGTAACCGTTGTTCAGGGTGACGAAGCCCGCGCCGGCCTCGCAGAGCCGGCGGGCGAGCAGCATTTCCTGTCCCAGCCCTGGGCCGTACTTCTCCTTGACCTTCTCGTCTTCTTGCGACAGGTCGAACGCTTCCTTGGCCTTGCCGGTGATGACGTTCAGGGCCTGCTGCTGGAAGCCGTCCATGCCGTCCATGATGCGGGTCTTGTCGAGGGTGCGGTCGAGGTTGTCGAAGGCTTGCAGCAGGGCGCGGCGGTCCTGCAAGCGGGCCGATTCCAGCTTCATGCCCATGTTGGCCAGCATCGGGTTCGAGCGGCCCTTGGCGTCGGCGTAGACGCGGAAGGGGTTGAACTCCTGGCCGAGCCAGACGGCGTCGTCGCCCGCGTAACCGCCGTGGTTGCTCTGCACGCGGACGTAGGTCGGCACGCCGGTCTCGCGGTTGATCGGGCCGAGCGTGCGGCTGACGATGGAGCCGATGGAAGGCTGCTGTTGCGGCGGGCCGACGGCCTTGCCCAGAAACTCCGGCGGCCAGGGGTAGCCGGTCTTGACCCAGTGCGTGCCGCCGCCGTGGTCACCGTCCTTGTGGGTGAACGACTTGACGATGGCCATGCGGTCGGTCAGCGTCGCCATCTTGGGCAGCAGGCCGCAGAAATCGTGGCCGGGCAGCGTGGACTGCGTCGCGCCGAAGAGCGAGCGGTATTCCTGGGGCGCGCTCATCTTCGGGTCGAAGGTCTCGAACTGCGAAGCGCCGCCGTCGAGGAACAGCAAGACGATGGCGGGCCGCTTGCTGATCTTGCCGGTGGCTTTCGCCTCGGCGGCCTGGGCGCGGAGCAGGTCAGGCAGCGTCAGGCCGAACATGCCGCCCAGCGCGCCGACCTGGAGGAACTCCCGACGGCTGGTGCCGTCGCACTTCGGGCGCTGCGCTTTGGCGTGAAGCAGATCGAGCATGGCGGGACTCCGTGGCAGGGGGAGCGTAAGTTTAGCCGCGAGCCGGAGGCGAGCGCTGCGGCGTGCTAAACCGCAAGCGGTGTTTGATGGTTATCCAAGTTCGCTGATCGATTCGCGGTCGTCAAGCAAATACATCGGGCGGCCAGTCAAATCGGGCAGCGTGGTTTCGGGGTCGATGCCCAGGAAGCGGTAGAGCGTGGCCAGCACGTTGGCGGGGGTGTACGGCGTGCTGCGAGCGCGTTCGCGTTCGCCCTTGGGACCGGTGTCGCCGATGACCTGGCCCATCTGGAAGCCGCCGCCGACGATCTGCGCCCAGCCGGCGGGCGCCCAGTGGTCGCGGCCGCCGTCCTTGTTGATCTTCGGGGTGCGGCCGAACTCGCCCCAGATGACGACGGCGATGTCCTTGTCCAGGCCCTTCTCATAGAGGTCGCTGATGAAGGCGTGAATGATCTTGTCGTAGACCGGCAGCCGCTGGCGATAGTCCTGGAAGATGCCGAACTTTCGGCCGTCGTTGGTGCCGTGCGAGTCCCAGTCGCCGACCGGGACCACGGTGCCCGCGACGGAGACGGTCACGACCGAGACGCCCGCCTGCACCAGCCGCAGGGCTTGCAGCAGCCGCTTGCCGGTGCCGTACTTTTCCTGGATTTCCTTCGGTTCCCGGTTCACGTCGAAGGCCTCGCGGACCTTCGGGGACGTGACCATCTCCAGGGCGCGGGCGGTGAACGCATCCATGCCGTGCAGGTCGCCGCGGGTATCGAGGTCGCGGCGGATGGTATCGAACGAGGACAGCAGGGCCTTGCGTTCGCCGAGTTGTTCGGGCGTCACGCCCTTCACCAGGCTCAGGTTGGCCATGCCGGGGCCGCCGGCCGAGAAGGGTTTGTGCGCGGTGCCCAGGTAGCTGGGGTCGCCGGGGTCGGAGCCGTTCTCGCCGCCGAGGGCGACGTAGGCGGGCATGCCCTCGTCGTTGCCGCCGCCGCGCAGCTTGCTGACGATGGAGCCGAACACCGGCCGACGGCCCGGTCCGCCCATGTGGCCGCGCATCAGCAGTTCGGCGCTATGGGTGTCGATGGACTGGATGCCGTTGACGATCGAATACTTGTCGGCGATCTGCGCCTGCATCGGCATCAATTCGCAAATGTTGGTGCCCGCCACGTTGGTCGGGATCGGCTTGAACTCGCCGCGAATCTCCACCGGGGCGTTGGGCTTCATGTCGTACATGTCGATGTGCGACGGCCCGCCGGGCAGGTAGACCATGATGACGCCGCGGTGCGACTTCTTGCTTTCCACCGCGCCGAGGGACCGCAGGCGGAACAGGTCGGCCAGGGTCAGGCCGCCGAGGCCCAGAGCGCCGGCCTTCAGGAAATCGCGGCGGGAAACGCCATCGCACATGCGGTGCTGGTTGCCGGAGAACGTCAACATGGGAGGGACTCCCTCTTCAGGCGGGTGGCAGGTGGTGGGTCGGGGCATCCGCCGCTTGCGGCTTCGCACGCCCCGTTTTCCCTTATAGTGCGCCTGGCGGCGCGGGCAAATTCCGATTCTGAGAAAATTACTAAAGAGCCGATCTCAAGTAGGGTCCGCTGTGCGGACCACGGAAAACCCTTCGGTAACAACGGGTTACGGTCCGCATAGCAGACCCTACAGGAGTTCCTCGATCAGCTTCGCATCGTCCAGCAGGTAGTTCGGTCGGCCAGTCAGGTCCGCCACCGTCGCGCACTCCGGGTTGATGCCCAGGACGTGGTACAGCGTCGCCAGCATGTTGTTGGGCGTGTAGGACTTGCCGACGATCCGTTCGGCTCGGCCATCGGTGGCCCCGATCACCTGCCCCATCTTCAGGCCGCCGCCGGCGATCAGGCCGAAGCCCGCCTGATACCAGTGGTCGCGGCCAGCGTCCTTGTCGTTCACTCTCGGCGTCCGGCCCATTTCGCCCCAGATGCAGACCGCCACGTCCTGGTCCAGCCCGCGCTGATAGATGTCCGAGATCAACGCCGCCACCGCCTGGTCATAGCTCGGCAGGCCGCTGCGTTGCGCCTTGAAGTTGTTCTGGTGCGTGTCCCAGCCCAGCCCCGTGTTGCCCAGCGGGATGTTCGTGGTGACGACGGGCACCCCCGCTTCGACTAGCCGCCGGGCTTGAAGCAGCTGCGTGTGCTTGCCGTAGAGGTTGCGAATCCGGGTCGGTTCCTGGTCGAGATCGAAGGCGGCGCGGGCCTTGGGGGTGGAGATCATCTCCAGGGCGCGGGCGGTGAACGAATCGTAGCCCGCTAGTTCGCCCTGGCGGTCGCCGATCTGGCGCGTCAAACCGTCGAACGAACGCAGCAGGGCCTTGCGGTCGTCGAGGCGATCCAGCGGCACGTCGCTGGTCAGCGTCAGGTTGTCCAGGCCCGGTCCCGTCGGGAAGAACGGGCGGTGCGCCAATCCGAGGTAGCCGGCGTCTTCCCAGTTGGCGCGGACGATGTCGGGCGTCATCAGGCTGACGTAGGGCGGCAAGTTGTTCCTGCTGCCGTGCAGCTTGCTGACCACGGAGCCGAAGGACGGCCGCATCAGCTTGGTGTTGGTCACGCCGGTCAGCAACTCGAAGGGCTCGTGCTCCACATCGCCCTTGTAGCGGAAGTTGCGAATCACGCTCATCTTGTCCGCGAGCTTGGCCTGCAAGGGCAGCAGTTCGCAGATGTCGAGGCCGGGCAAGCTGGTCTGGATCGGCTTGAACTCACCGCGATACTCGGCCGGTGCATCGGGCTTCATGTCGTACATGTCGATGTGCGACGGGCCGCCGCCCAGCCAGACCATGATGACCGACTTGCCGCTGGCGGCTTTGCCCTCGTCGGCGCGGGCACGCAGCAGGTCGGCCAGGGTCAGCCCGCCCAGGCCGAGCGCGCCGACCTTGAGGAAATCGCGGCGGGACTGGCGGTCGCAGAAGCGTTGTGAACGACCGAGGAAGGTAAGCATGGCAGGAATCTCCGGCGGGCCGGGGGCGGCAGCCCCCGGAGTGGGGTCCGGGGGCTGACCGGCGTATTAGAGCAGTTCCGTAACCTTGTCGGTGTCTTCCAGCAGGTGAATCGGCCGCCCGGTGTGATCGGGGATGGCGGTCTGGCCGGCGTCGATGCCCAGCACGTGGTAGAGGGTGGACAGCACGTTCTGCGTGTTGTACGCGCGGGTCTTGGGATGCTCGGCATGCTTGTTGGTGGCGCCGACCACCTGGCCCATCTTCAGCCCGCCGCCGGAGATGAAGCAGAATCCCGCCTGCGGCCAGTGGTCGCGGCCCGCCACGGTGCCCTTCTGTTCGCCGATGACCGGCGTCCGGCCCATTTCGCCCCAGACGCAGACCGCCACGTCCTTGTCGAGACCGCGCTCGAAGATGTCGGTCACGAGAGCGTGGATGCCCCGATCCAGGTGCGGCAGCAACGGCCGCAGGCAGGTGTAAATCTGGTCGTGGTGGTCCCAGTGCGGGTTGGTGCAAGCCTTCGGAATCGGGTCCGGGTTGTAGAAGGTCATGGTCACGACGGGCACCCCGGCTTCGACCAGCCGCCGGGCCTGGAGCATCTTGGTGGCCTTGCCGTACTTTTTGCGGGTTTCCTCGGTTTCCTTGCTGATGTCGAAAGCGTCGCGGGCCTTGGGGGTGGCGATCATTTCCAGCGCCTGAGCGTGAAAGGCATCGACGCTGGCCAGGCTGCCCCGGCGGTCGTCGAGATCGCGGCTCAGACTGTCGAAGGACTTCAGCAATTCCTTGCGTTCTTCGAGCAACGGCAGCGTCACGCCCTTGGCCAGCGCCAGCGAATCCGAGTTGTTGACGCCCGAACGCGGATTGAACGGTTTGTGGGCGTTGCCCAGGAACGAGGTATACGATTCGATGTCCATCGAGACGTAGGGCGGCAGCGCGCCCATGATGCCCGCGTCCTTGCGCAGCCGACTCACCGTAGCGCCGATGTCGGGCTTGCGGGCATCGACGAAGCCGGTCAGTAGTTCGGGCGGCGTGTGTCCGCCCTGGAGGAACTTCATGCTGCGAATGATGGAAAACTTGTCGGCGATCTGCGCCTGCAAGGGGAACAGCTCGCAGATGTCCATGCCGGGCACGTTGGTGTTAATCGGCTTGAACTCGCCGCGAATCTTTTCGGGCGCGTCGGGCTTCAGGTCGTACATGTCGATGTGCGACGGGCCGCCCGACAGGCAGATCATGATGACGGCTTTATGCGAGGTCTGCGCCTTGCCCTGAGCCTTCAGGCGCAGCATGTCGGCCAGGGTCAGGCCGCCGACGCCGAGCGCGCCGACTTTCAGGAAATCGCGACGGGAATAGCGGTCGCAGAAACGCTGCTTGGCGCCGAGGAAGGTGAGCATGGGACAATCCCCAATCGGCAGGATGGCAGGGTGGTGGGTGTGGCAGGGAGCAGGACGCGCCAGGTGCGTTTCCTGCTGTCCTCGAACACTATAGTGCAGCGTGAATTCCTCATAAATTCCTAATCTGGGAAAGGTGCTTTTGCTCCAGTCAAAAGGAACGGAAGCAACTGCAAAGGCGAGCGGCGCTCGTCA